>DYSN01000130.1 GCA_020718205.1 Draconibacterium orientale | reverse complement strand
TACCTTTGATGGCCTGGGCACTGGCTTTCTCCACAAAAGCGTTGGGATTGACTTCGGCAAGCACCAGAAGTCCCTGGTCGGAAAGCACCACCACATGATTGTTCACCACAATCTGACTGCCTTTGCCATAGCCCCGTTTGCTCCATTTGAGCTCTCCGGTTTCGGCTGAAATACAACGCAGGGTCGATACATTGAAACCATAGATAAATCCGCTGTTATAGCTGGCGGTATTGAAGTCGGTTTGCATATGGTCGCCACGGGCTATCTCTTTGATTTTGTGTTGATTCACTTCAATAATAACGAATCCGGGACTCCTCACCCCCGAAAGAAAAATTCTGTTTGCGCCCACCATTAAAGGCATGGTGGTGATGAAGCGGAAAGGCATTTTATAGGTCCACAGCGTATCGCCGCTGAGTTTTAAGGAATAGAGCATGGCTCCGTTGGCAAAGATAATCTGGGGTTCGTTGTCGATTTGAGTCTGAAGCGGAGAATTATAGAAGGGCTCGCCATTCTGCGAATTCCAAAGGGGCTTACCGGTGAGCATGTCGAAAGCCATAAAGGCCTGATTTTCTTTCCCGCCAACTTCAACCACCAGCATATCATTCACCACCAGTGGCGATGAGCTATAACCCCAGCGTGGGCGGGTGCTTTGATGTTTGGCCACAAAATCGTTTTGCCAAATCATGGTTCCGTCGCTCACCTTGTGGCCACTGAGCTTGCCATGTCCGCTTAGGCAGAAAATCATGTCGCCGTGAAGAACAGGCGTTGACCGCGAACCATGTCCCCAGCCATCGATTTCGAAATACAGGCTGTCGATTCGGCACATGCCTGGTTAAGTCAACAGCAGCCTAAAAGAATTGAGCGGGGATTCAATTCAAAATTTGGCAAACTCTTCGATGCCGAAACTTCAGAATACCTGAAGGAAAGTCATTTAGCTCCGCGTGAAGAAGAAAATTCACCATTTGATTCACTCACCGCCGAACAAACCCGCGCAGAGGCCGCCCGTTGCATGCATTGCGATTGCCGCAAGCCCAAAACCTGCAAGCTTAGAAACTACGCTGAAAAACACGAAGCCAATCAGCGCAAATTTCAGTTTGCCGACCGCAAACAAATAGAGAAATTCACAGAGCATGATCACATAGTTTTTGAGTCTGGAAAATGCATCCACTGCAATCTTTGTGTCGAAATTTCGTCCCGCCAAAAAGACCAGCTGGGGTTCACCAATATTGGCCGTGGCTTTCATGTGAAAGTGAGTGTACCCCTCAACAAATCGCTCAAAGACCTCTACAATAAAAAAGCGCTGGAATGTGCCAAAGCTTGTCCCACGGGGGCTATTTCGTTGAAAAACAAATAATTCTATTTTTTACTCAGCCAAAAAAAGCCCCCATTCTTAATAGAACAGGGGTTCAAACTACTCAATGAGTAGGATGGAGTGGAACTTTATTTCTTAATAAATTTCTGATTTATTGTGTTTTCAGCGGTTCTTACCTGTACAAAATATACCCCTGTTGGCCATGATTGAGCATTGATTTCCAAATTGTTGATGCCCTGGTTCAGGTTGGTGGTATTTTGGTCGATCGTTTGTCCCATCTGGTTGTAGATTGTAATATCAGCCGAGGCTGCCTGCATTAAATTCAAATTTAAATTTAAGGTGGCTTCTACAGGATTGGGATAGAGTCCGGCAGTGAATGATGAATTGTTTGAAGGATCTTCAACGCCTGTGGTTACACCGTTTGGGCTTACATAGATGGCTACATCGGCAATAGGATTTTCGGCATTCAGTGTTACCATGGCCACTTCGGTGGTTAAACCAATCACTTCGGCATAAACCATATAGTCGCCAAAGGCCAGGCTGCCAAAATCGAAGCTGCTGTTCATTTCGCTGTAGGTAACTTCCAATGGGTTTCCATTCTCATCGAGCAGGAACAGACTGATATTTTCGATGGTCAATTGCGACTTAAAGCCTTCGCCTATCACATCGCCATTGATGGTTCCTTCGCCGGAATTAGCTCCCTGCGCGGGTTGCAGATTGATATTATAAGGATTAGCGGGTTGTCCGAGCGAAATCAGGGTGGCATCGACCCAGTAAATTACATTGCCATAGTAGGTGGGCAAATAGGTTTCGAAGTAGGCCGACGATTCATCGGGTTGAACCATAATTAAATAGTTGCCATCGGGAATGGTGTTAAAGAAATACATTCCGGCAGAATCAATGGAAGCTTCAGCAATTTCAGCAATATCGCCACCACCAATGGTATCGTTTGTCACAGCATATAAATGGGCAGTCCCGGAGTCGAGGAAAGAATTTCCCACAACAGCTGTTCCAAACAAATACACTTCAGTTATTTCGCCGCCAACTTGGATAAGTTTTGTGGTAACTGCAACGCAACTATCAGGATTAATGGTTGTTAAGGTAATTTCGTAGTATCCTTCAGCATTGTATTCGTGAGTAACGTTTTGTCCTTCACCAGTGGTTCCATCGCCGAAAGACCAGTACCAGAAGTCAGCATCTTCGCCCACGAGGCAATATCCGTATAGAGCAACCACCTGACCATCAATGACCCAGCTAAAATCGTTTTGGCAATCAGCAATGGTATCGTTTCCACCCGATGTATCCTGCATCACATAAACAGGTTGATAGGAAGTGAAGGTACATGTATCGTTTAAAACGGTGGTCAGGCTCACGGTGTAGGTTCCTTCGGTTGCGTAGGTGTGGTTGGTTTGCATACCGTTACCAGCAGTTCCGTCGCCAAAACTCCAGTTGTAGGTAATATCACCTTCCTGCATCACGAAACCCAGAAACTGTACTTCGAGACCATTCTGATAATAACTGAAATAGTTTTCGCAACCATCGTAAATAGTGTCGCCTCCGCCGCCGCCTGTGTCGGCACAAATTTCGAAAGCAAAGAAAATATCGTAATTTCCCGGATTGAAGAATTGCGAAATGGTAATAAAGCTGTTGCAGCTCTCGGTTGATGCGAGAACCTCACCCTGAGTTAAATTGCCCAAATCGACAGAATCGGAGAAAAAACCTGATTCGTTGGTAAAAACCGCAGCGGTATAGCTGAGTCCGGTAGCGGAGTCAACTGCGGTTAGAAAAACCTCGTGACCTGCAACGGCGTTTCCATTTAGGTCAGTAACACTTCCGGTAATGTTTAGGTTTTCGGCCATGGACTGGAATCCAAAAACGGCCAGGATGATGAAGAAATAAATACGTTTCATTTTTTAATATTTTAAGTTAGTACTTTGTGATTTTTCACTTATTTGGTTTCAGTTCAGGGGAGCCTGCCCTTCTAAAAAAGTAAATCGGAAAAAGAGCCACAAAGGTTGTATGTAATAATAAATATTTTTTACGATTCTTTGAATCAAATGATTAAAAATATTTAAAACAACCTGTAGCTGATACCAACTTTCACTTTATAGAACCCGTATTTGCGTCGGGGAAGCTGGTCGGTGAGTTCGCTTTCATTTAGCTGATACTGATATTCGGGCTGGGCAAAGATTTGCCATTTCTTCCACCGATAGTTGATATTGGCAGCAGCGGAGAAATTCCAGATGAGCGAAGGGGAAATCTTTCCACTATACGATTCAAAATCGCCGTCCTTAGTATAATACCATCCTTTGTTGGTCAGGTTAATGGAGAGAGCGGCTCCGGCCATCACCAGAAAATTCCAGCGATTGTTGGCAGTGCTGAACTCATAGCCCAACATAAGCGGAATCTGAAGATAAGTGTAGGTATTGACATGCTGCTTGCGCTTTTCGGCGGTTGAATAGCGGGCATTATAGGCGGAATCTATCTGCGAAAGAACGGTATCGAAAGTAAAAATGGTGTCTACAACGAAGTGGTTGGAATCCACAATAATATAGAAAGTATCGATGATTTCGTGGATTTCGAAGATGGAATCGTAATCCCAAAAGCTGAGGTTGGGGTCTTCGTAGGTTTGACTTAAGCGGAAATCAACTTTTTCTTTCAGAATCTGATAGTCGAGACCAAATTGGAAAAACAGAGGCCATTTCTCGTGGTGAAGCTGAAAAGCCAACCCAAACTCATAGCTCAACTGTGGACTGGAATTGAGTGAATAAGTCCACGAGGTATCCAAATCTGGATTGGCGGGAGTTGCATAATTATTCCAAATCACCGGAGCGAAATGCCCATCGAGATAGCCTTGCAGATGCCAGGATTCCGGAGTCGGTTTGGTTGGCGACTCATTTGTGGTTTTTGCGGGTTTGGTAATTTCCACAGAATCAGGAGCTTTGTCAGCCTGCTCAGAAACCACAGGAATGGACGGAGCTATAATAGAAATGGCCGAATCCTGGCTTATTTCTAGCGACTCTTTGTCAGGTAATTCCAGAATCTTCTCTTGTTCAACCACTTGTACTTCTTCAATGGACTCGTTAACCGGTAAAACTATTTCCTTGTCCACCGAAATAATTTCTTCTTGCTCTAATGCCATCTCTTGAGTTGGCTGTGGGTTTGTTTTTTCGTAGTTTGTTTTATTGGTTTGGGGGCTTGAGATGTTTTTTTCAACAGAAACCTGACTTTGGTTTTCGCTTTGCGGATTGGTGACTTGCGATTGAGTATCCGGCTTATTGTCAGCTATTTGAGTGGTATCCGCTAAAATGGCAGATTGAATGGTGGTTTGAGTTTTTTCAGTAGAAGGAGTGCCGGCAGATTTGGGGTTTTGCATAAAGCTGAGGAAAACAATGGTTGCAATAGTAACAACGGTGGCTGTAACTCCCACACCAATGGCTGCCCATTTTATCAATTGAAGGTTTTTGAAATACTTGATTTTCCCCTTCATGGTGATGTTTACATCGGGCGCAGTTTCCAGCTCAAACGACTGAAACCGTTCCTGATATAACTGTTCTATATTTATTTTTTGTTTATCCATGGTAGCCCCCTTTCTCCAGAAGTTCCTGTAATTTTTGCTTTGCTTTAAGCAATTGTGTTTTTGATGTGCTCACCGAAATGCCCAATTGTTTTGCTATTTCGTGGTGCTGATAGCCTTCAATCACAAATAAGTTGAACACCATTTTGTAACCGACAGGCAGGCAGTGAAGCAGTTGCAGGAGGTCGTCGGTTTCCACTTTCGAAACAGGTGTTTGCTTACTTTGCTTGTCGAGCAAAAACTCCGATTCGGTAAATATCGGGTCGTTTTTATGCTTTCGAAAATAGTCGATGGCTTTATGCACAACAATGGACTTCATCCACGACTCGAAGGACTTTTCCTTATAGTTTTTAATACTTTTAAAAATGTCGATAAATGCATCCATCATAACCTCCTCAGCAATCTCCCGCTTACTCACATAGCGCATGCACAAGGTAAAGAACTGCCCTTTATACTTTTGAAACAAAGCCATTTGGGCTTGTTCCTCCTGCCGCATACACGCGTCTATGATTTGCTGCTGGTTCCACTCCATAAAGCCTTAATCGAAAATATGGTCAACAAAGTTGCCTGAGGTTTCAAAATTTTCCTGTCTTTGATTTTGTTTGATGGTTTTAATTTAAATTTGATGTCAATATAGGAATTTCTGACAAATCTAATGATGACTATATAATCCATAAATCATCCCCAAAAAATATCCCCAATAATAGCGATTGCACGTTTCCAGGGGTCGCCATTACTTTGCGCCTCTTAAATCAAATGGAATTAAAAATGAAAAACGCTTTATTGATTTTGTGGAGTCTGCTCGCTACTCTTCAAATTTTTGCCCAACAAAAAACCGATGCCATGCTCTTTGGCGATGTTAAATCTAAATCGACCACCGAACATATTCCCTATGTCACCATCTCCGTAAAAGGTACCAATATTGGAACAACCACCGATGCCTCCGGACATTATAAACTCACCAACCTTCCCCTGGGGAAAAATATTATTGTGGCTCAGTCGTTGGGATATATCACCCAGGAAAAGGAAGTGGCGATGGAGAAAGGCAAAGCAATGACCCTTTTCTTCGAACTCGAAGAAGATGTGCACAATCTGAATCAGATAGTTATTACAGGAACGCGGAGTGCGCATCACATAAAAGATGTACCCGTTAGAACCGAGGTGATTACCATCAAAGCCATCGAAAACAAAAATGCCCACAATTTTTATCAGGCGTTGGAAGGCGTGCCGGGCGTGAGGGTAGAAAACCAATGTCAGTACTGCAATTTTACCATGGTTCGCATGCAGGGACTTGGCGCCGAACATACCCAGATTCTCATCAATGGTCAACCCATGTACTCAGGATTGGCCGGCGTTTACGGACTTCAGCAAATCAGTACCATCGATGTGGGGAAGATTGAAGTGGTAAAAGGCGCTGGCTCGGCACTTTATGGCAGTGGAGCCATTGCCGGTGCCATCAATATTGTTACGAAAGAACCCTCCTTCACTCCATCAACCACGGTCGATGTGCAGTTTGGAAATCATAAAACCAACAAATTCGATGTGTCTTCGTCCTTGCGAAACGAAAAAGGAAATATTGGGATTAATGTCTACGCCCAACGATATACCGAAGCCGCCATAGACCAAACGGGTGCCGGTTTTACCAAAGAGGAAGTGGAAAAAGCCGATGGAATTTCCGACCGTGTATCCACGAACCTCACCAATGCGGGTTTTGGCCTTTTTGTTGACCATGCCATCGCTAAAAACGATAAATTAATTGTGCGGGGAAAATCGGTATTTGAACGCCGCGAAGGGGGTACGCTGGTCGACGACTACTATAAAAACCCCTTTACCGATGGTACCGAAAATATTATAACAGACCGTTACGAAGCCGATTTAAGCTATAAACTGCCCATTGGCAAGGTTTCTGAGTTCAACTTTAGCTTTGGATATGTAAATCACAACCGCACCGCTACCAACGACAGTTATCTGATGGATTATATGGCTACTCATGACGATACAACCCCCGATTTGCGGACTATGCGACCCTATTTGGCCAACGAAAACTCGATTACTTCCACACTCACATTTAATTCCCGCATCAGGAACCACAGCTTAATTGCCGGAATGCAAATTTTCTACGACCAGCTGGACGAGTCGGGGAAGTATGTGATAGTTGATAATTCGAGCAGCTTTTACGGACAGTCCTATAAATCGATAGCAGACAAACACGCCCGCGAATTTGGTTTTTTTGTTCAGGACGAATGGTCGGTGACAGAAAAATTTGTGATAGTTCCGGGAGTTCGTGTCGATAACCACCAATCGGGAGAAGAATACACCACCGATGACCAGGTTTTTGCCACAGAGAATTTCCCCAAAACCAGCTTCCAGGAAACAGCTGTAAATCCGCGGATTGCATTAAAATATGCCATTACCGATAAAATTACAGTGAGAGCCAATGCCGGAACCGGATTCAGAGCCCCCTATGGTTTCTCCGAAGACCTGCATCTTTGCAGCGGTTCGCCGCGGGTTTGGAAATCGTCCGATTTAAAACCTGAGACATCCGTAAGTTTCAATCTATCGGGCGATTATTATGGCGATTACCTGCGGGTGAGTGCTAATTTATTCAGAACCAATTTGAAAGATAAAATTGGATTTACCGGTGCCGATGCCTCCGTTTCTGCCCTGGGCTACGATTATCAATGGAAAAACATCGACGATGCCTTTGTGCAGGGTGCTGAGCTCTCGGTTCAGGCCTATATTGTACGCGATTTGGATTTTGGGGTCGATTTAACCTACAATCAGGGGGAATATAAAAATGCCCGCGAAGATTGGGTAGGAACCATTTACGAAAACGATAGCAAATATATTTCGCGCTTTCCCACCACCACCGGCAATATGACCCTTGAATACAGCCCCAAAACCTGGGTATTTGCGCTGAGTGCCAACTATCAGGGAAATATGTACATAGATTATTACAACGAAGAAATAGACCCTGCCATTGGCGACCAAACCAAAATCAAGAAAACCGAACCATTTACCCTCTTCAATTTCAGGTTTTCCAAAATTCTGAAGCCCTTTAAAATCTATGCAGGCGTCAACAATATATTTAACTATATGCAGGACGAGAAACATTTGGACGACGCAGCCTTTATGTACGCTCCGGTTTACGGAACCCTGTTCTACGGTGGCATCTCCATCGAAATTCAACACTAAGAAATTATATGAAGTTTTGATATCTATGATTTGATTTTGTTATTCAGTTATTCGCGAAAAACTGTAGACCTCACGATAAATGAGACTGCAGTTTTTTTGTTTTAGTCTTTATTGACAATTACTTAGCATGGATTTTCAATTTCGGTATGGTTATTGTTTAATTTTGAGCCTTAACAAAAAAAGGAGGAAATATGAATTTAATTATGAATCAAAAAAGAAACTCTATAATGGTCCTATTGACCTTATTAAGCATCTTAATAACCGCCTGTGGTACCACCAAACCTTCCGGCGAAAATCCTGATATGGCTTCTACTTCACACAATAGCCAAAACTCGTTGGATTGGGCAGGTATTTATCGTGGCATTTTACCAGCAGCCAGTGGCGAGGGAATTAAAACCGAAATCACCTTAAACCCCGATCAAACCTATATTCTTGTGCATCAATATTTAGGAAAAAGCAAGGAACAGTTCATTGCAATGGGAAGCTTTACCTGGGATGACAATGGTTCGAAAATTACTTTGAAACCCGATTCCGGCGGCGATGGCAATCGCTATTTGGTGGGTGAAAATCAGCTGTTTCAATTAGACAAGCAGGGAAACCGTGTTACCACAGAACTTGCCGACCATTATATCTTGAAAAAGGATTTCCCCGATAACGAAATTCGCGGAAAGTACTGGAAGCTTATTGAGCTGAAGGGAGCTCCCGTTTCCAAAAGCGAATTTACAGGCGTTGAGGTCCATTTTATGATGAACGCAGAAGAAAACAGAATTTCAGGAAATGGCGGATGCAATAGTTTTAACGGGCAATTTGAGCTTTTGGAAGGCAACCGCATCAGGTTTTCGAAAATGGCCACCACCATGATGGCTTGCCCAAATCCGGAATCTGAAGGCGCATTTTTTAAAGTGCTCGAAACCTGCGACAATTACACCATACACAACGATACACTCTCGCTCAATAAAGCCCGAATGGCACCATTGGCAAAATTTGCCGCTGTGTATTTCTATTGAAAACAAAAAACCATTTTTCAGATCATAATATAATGCTCTTTATTTTTCAAATCGAATACCATAAAATCCCTAATAATTCACATGTGCAGTGAAATATGAACAGTATTACTATTAAAAAAAATGGAAAATGAGATTTTTTTCTTTTTAAAGTATGAGTCCGGTCTAAAAAGGTCGTAAAAGTATATTGAAATTCACAATTCATTG
>DYSN01000300.1 GCA_020718205.1 Draconibacterium orientale | reverse complement strand
ATTTGGGGACCCGCGAATTTGATCTACCATCCAGAGTCGGCGCACAAGGATTATGTGCAGCCCGCCATTTATGCCGCGCTGCTCAACGAAGAAACCATCGCGGGCGTGCAGGCGAAGGAGCCGCAGGATTTTTCCAATCGGCGCGGCATTCGCACTTATAAAAATTATCGCAATATTTTAATTCTTTCACAGCCCACGCCCGCTTCGTGCGTTCAGGTGATTGATGGGGAGCAGGTTGAGTTATCTTCTGCCGAAGATGTCCGCGTGGGGGCAATTGCATCTTTTTCTGAAACCGCGCATATCCAACTCGATGAAGCCTTCCATACTCCGCCCGCCATTCCCTTTGACGGCGAGCCGCCGCATGGCTGGTGCTATTTTTATCAAAAGGCAGCATACGCCCGTCAATTGGGAAACTGGGATGAAGTGGCGCGGTTGGGCAATGAGGCGCGTTCACTGAACCTTTCGGCAGGCGACCCAATTGAGTGGATACCGTTTCTGCAAGCCGACGCTCATTTTGATAACCTTGCGGGATTGAATGCCCTCGCGCCCTTCCTAACCCCAGACCTGGCTGCCACAACCCAGGCATGTCACACGCTGGCAGCCATGCCGCTAACCGCGCCTACATTGGAGCAGGTGAATCAACTTTTTTGCGCAAGGTAGAAAAACGTCACGTTTCAAACGCGACCTGCTGTTTTGCAAAGTATTGGAGATCAAATCAAATCTACGGGAAAATACCCGTAGTATGGAAAAAAGTAAAAGATGAAAACAAACAAATACTGGAATGTTAGAGCAGATTCCAATAACTATAGAATATTTTCAAGAGATAAAAATTCACGACCTTATATTGAGAGTCTCAATCTGCTTAGAGAAGGTAAATCTTTGTCTGAAATATGGGAGCCAGTGCTTCTGCCTCTTTATCCAGGGGATGAAGGTGATGAGAAAAAAGAGCAAATTAAACCAATACCAGATTTTAGCGAAGGCATTTTTGGTTTGTCTATCAGTAAAAAAGCCTATTCAATATTGCAGCCTCTTATTATGAATCAAGTAGTATTTTTAGAGTTAAATACGGAAGTAGGTCTTTATTATGAGTTAGACATACAAAAAGTAGACTGTCTTGATTTAGAAAACTCTGCAAAAGTTTTGTTCCCAAGTGGAAAAATTATGAGAATTGAAAAATATAAATTTCATTGGGAAAACCTAATAAATATACATGTTTTTAGGGCATTAAATGTTGTTTTGAGTCCCGATTTTGTATCTAAGCAATTCAAAGAAATAGTCGAAAAAAATAACTTAACCGGGCTTACTTTTCATCCAGTGCCATTGGTGGATGAGGAAAAATAGGTTGCATAAAATCTGCTGTGGTCACTGTGGGACTTTTGAGTTTCATGCAGGATATTCCCGCCTTTACCCCGCATCAGGCTTCGCCCACAACCGAGCCTGTTCCAGCCGCCCAGTCAGAATCTGCGCCCATGACAGCCTTTGGCGGAACGAACAGCGAAGCAATGGGTGAGAAAATTTCAATATCCTCCACTTCTGGCGGCACACACACCGAAACCGCAATTCACCAAATCCAAGAGTGGATTATGAAACCGGTTACTAACTTACCAACTACCAATATAC
>DYSN01000299.1 GCA_020718205.1 Draconibacterium orientale | reverse complement strand
TTCCGCCGTCGCCCAGACCGGTATCATTGGTCAAAACCGTTGAGCCGTTGAGGGTTGCGTCTTCGTTTACGGAATTTGTGTCGTTGTTTGCGACAACAATGTCATCCACAGCGTTTACGGTGATTGTAACTCTTGCGGTATCGCAAGGTTCGCCATAATAAACATCACATATTTTGTATTCAAAAAAATCTACACCGTAGAAATCCGTGTTCGGGTAATAAGTATAAGAACCGTCGTTATTAAATAATAAACTTCCATAAGCCACATCAGAAACCAAAGTTGCATCACCTATTGTATCGCTGTATAAATCGTAACCGAAGTCATTCTCCAACACACTGTTACCAAACAGTGGATTGTCTTCTTCCGTCTCAGCACTATCATCCGAAACAGGAGCAATTGAAGGGGTAAAAAGGTAAGCAGCTCCGTAATAATTATCTGTTCCCGGTGCTCCTACTATGATGTAACCAAAACCTCCCGAGAACACTGTCGATTTTCCAAACCTATTTCCGGATGCATTATCTGAAGCCTCAAATTTTTGTTGAAATTGCCAAGTGTCGTTAATGTGGACAAATTGATAGGCATAGCCTAAACTTTGTTGATGTGCAAATTCTGAACCGACAACCAAAAAGCGTTTGTGAATTACAACTGAGCCTCCAAGATAAACATCTGGAATTGTCAGACGTGCTTGCTGTGTCCAGACTCCACCATTGTTTTTGAATACATAGACTCCACCATCAGGCTGATGTGGCCAAGGTCCTACTCCTACTGCAATGTATGTGCCAGTTCCGGCAGGTTCGCTGTAAACCGAAACCGAATTGCCGAAATATTCACTGTTTATCGGAACATCTGCATGTATTTTTTGTTGTAACTCCCAAACACCGCCGTTATTATAAAAAACATACGCTGCACCGGCATAGCTCCCGAACTCGCTGTCATAAGTTCCCCCAACCACAATATAATCCCCTGAAATACTTATAGATTGGTCAGCTCCGCCACCATTTGCGGCTAATTTTGTTTGTTCTTCCCAAACACCGGCATTGTTATGAAACACGTACACGGATTCGCCATCGCCGACAGCGATGTAATCCCCGCAAATATCCACCGCAATACCAAACATGCCACCGGATTGAGGGTCAGAGGGAACTAACTTTGCATCCTCAGCCCAAGCTCCTCCTAAATTCTTAAAAACATAAGCTGCACCCGGACCCGGGGGCGTAGTTTGGCTTTCAGTGCTGCCGACAACAGCATACTTATCGAAAAAAAACTCATTTTCATCCATAGCAACCGATATGCCGAATTCGGAGCCTTCTAAGAGTGTCTGCGGGAAAATTTCAATTTCGTTGCCATAAGTATAGCTATCCACTGAATAAATAGTAGCAGCTCCTCTTGCATAATCCGCAAAAGGAGCACCTACGATATAGTTATCGTAGCCGGAACTCGCAGAATAACCAAATTGTTCATTGATGGACAATAATGTGTTTGTTATTCGTAAGTACTCTTGCTGTGTAGTTTGCGCAACGCTTGCTTGCACCAAAACGGCTGTAAAAAGCAGTACTGCCGCGAGTTTTGTCAGAATTTTTGTCATGATTTATGATTTTTAGGGTTTATATTGCGGGTTTAATTGTTGG
>DYSN01000298.1 GCA_020718205.1 Draconibacterium orientale | reverse complement strand
GATGAGTCCACAGGAAGGTCGATCAAAGAAGCGGAAACGGATATTCGTGAAAAGGCTTTTACAAATACATTCAACGATCAACAGGGGATTCAGTTTGCAGCCGGTCTTGCACATAAAATCAGTGCAAATGAGGCGGCTGCTTATATGGACGAGGCAAGTAAAATGACCCGTACAACTGAAGCTACGGGAGCAGATGCGACAACCGCCTTTGTCCGTTGGTATGCCAATGATCGTGGTCTTGGTGATAGTCCTGAAGGTATAGAAGCGGCCGGTAAAGAACTGAATCATTGGGCTACAAACAGCGGGGCTTCGGGATTGCAAACTCTACATGCTCACGAACAACGATTCCTCAAATCCGGCGATTATACTTGGGGTGACGGAAAAGCTCAGGCAGAAGCTCAAGTCAGTGCGACAAAAGCAGAGGTTGTGGGGGGGATGGGAAGTGTCCAGAGTCAGGTGATGCCAGCCGCAAATGAGGCAGGTGCAAGAACGCAAAATATCACACATGGAGATTTCAGCGGTCATCCGACTAATCGACATCCTAAATTAGTTGGGCCTGAAGAGAGTGCGAACAGGGTTCAAGATGTAATGGACAAAAGGCTTAAAGAGCATCAAGATGCCAAGCTAATGGGGGCTAATGGAGCATTGGTAGATAATTTGACAGGTATAAATATCCCCGCTGGTATCAAAAATATCGCCAATGGCTCTACAAACAAAAAGGTTGTTACGCCTGAAGATACCTCTGAACCAAGCGGAGGGTTTAGTGGCCCGTAATTATTATTTTTATCTCCCGAAAAAGAACGAAATCAGCATCAAAAATGAAAATAAAACCATCACTGCTTTGACAATAAAGTTAAGAGCAGTGAATGCTGAGTTCGCCTTACGCCGGTGAAACTCCATATAGTTTGGGGCTTCATACGGGTTTTGATCGGGAGGAAATATCTTCTTGGTGATAGGCTCAACCAACTTATCAATCACATTACAAAAGGCCATTTTTTTCTCCTTACAATTTTTTCACAAAGAAACAACAAGTAACACTATCATTCTGAGGTATTAAATTATGACTAAAATAGAACTTGTCAAATCGGTTATGAACAAAACGGGTGTAACTCAGGACGTAGCTGAAAAAACAATAGCTGCCCTTCAGTCCTCAAAGATCAAAGCCTTTAAAAAAAAATGATTATATCAAACTGGTGGGATTCGGAACATTTTCCGTATATAGGCGTTCTGCCCGTATCGACCATAATCCTTCGACCGGTGCAGAGATAAAAATTCCGGCGAAAAAGGTCATCAAGTTTAAGGATGGCTCTGAATTATTGAAAAAAATCCAGTAAATATCTCCCCGCACAGGGGAAAATGCTCTATTCCCAATGAGGATGGAAAAGTTTGTTAATAGTGGTACCTGCATGAGATGATTGTGATATGACTGTCATCCACTGCATAGACTAAACGGTTTGTATCATCAATTCGCCGGGACCAAAAACCTGACAAATTTTCGCGCAGGGGCTCCGGCTTGCCAATCCCATCAAAAGTCTCTTGCTCTCGTGGTGGCGGGCCAGCTTAATCTCAGCCCCTTGTCTGATGCGCTGTTCTGCTTTTGCAATAAACAGCGTGATCTGATCAAGATCCTTTATT
>DYSN01000297.1 GCA_020718205.1 Draconibacterium orientale | reverse complement strand
TAAAGATGAATACGGTCGTTTAAGAGTTGCTGCTGCTATTGGTGTCAAAGGGGATACTATAAAACGAGCTGAAATATTAGTTAAAGAAGGAGTAGATGCATTGGTTATAGATACCGCACATGGACATAGTATCGGAGTGGTGCAAACCCTTAAAGTTCTGAAAGAAAATTTTCCCAATACCGATGTTGTGGTAGGTAATATTGCTACAGGTGCCGCAGCCAAATTTCTTGTAGAAGCAGGAGCAGATGCCGTTAAAGTAGGCATAGGTCCGGGTTCTATTTGTACCACTCGTATTGTAGCTGGAGTGGGTTATCCTCAACTTTCCGCTATTTTGGAAGTGTCTGAAGCTATCAAGGGAAGTGGCGTTCCTATCATTGCTGATGGTGGGATAAGATATACCGGAGATATTCCAAAAGCCATTGCTGCCGGTGCCGACAGTGTGATGCTGGGTTCTTTATTGGCAGGTACTAAAGAATCACCGGGTGAAACAATTATTTATGAAGGAAGAAAATTCAAATCCTATCGTGGAATGGGTTCGGTAGAAGCCATGCAAAAAGGAAGTAAAGACCGTTATTTTCAAGACAATGAAAACGATGTAGGTAAACTCGTGCCGGAAGGTATTGTGGGGCGTGTTCCCTATAAAGGCGAGCTACACGAAACGATGCACCAATTTGTAGGTGGGTTACGTGCCGGGATGGGTTACTGTGGTGCTACTGATATTGAGACACTTAAAAAAGCACAATTTATTCAAATCACGGCTGCCGGAATGAAAGAAAGTCATCCACATGATGTAACTATCACCAAAGAAGCCCCAAATTATTCAAGGTAAGCTTAAATTACGATGGTATATATATAGTGATATTCCGAAAGCGATCATTGGATATATTAACTTTTTTAAAATTTTAGTACTAAAATAATGCTATATCTAAGATATATTTATCTTTGTCGGGTATTAACCCAATAAAACATTCAAAAAAATGTCTGGAATTTTAGATCTTTTAAACGGCCCAATGGGCAAAACTTTAATCAATGGAGCTGCCAACCAACTTGGGATGGACAGTAACAAAGCCAATTCTGCTATTCAATCTGCATTGCCTTTAATTTTAGGTGCCATGAAAAACAATGCCTCAACCCCTGAGGGTGCGCAAGGTTTATTAGGTGCTTTAAATAATGACAAACATAGCGGAGGTATTTTAGATAAACTTGGGAGCATCATGGGAGGTAATCAAATAGACGATGATGTACTGCAAGACGGAGCCGGTATTTTAGGACACGTTTTTGGCGGAAAAGAACAAAATGTGGCGGCAGCAGTTAGTAAAAGTAACGGTATAGACATGGGACAAGCCATGAATATTCTCAAAGTTGCTGCACCTTTTATCATGGGCTTTTTAGGTAAAGAAACTCGTGCACAAGGTGTACAAGATCAAAATGGAATTGGCAATTTATTAGGCGGTATGTTAGGCGGAAAATCTGAACAAAGTCAAAGTATGATCAATCGTTTATTAGATGCCGATGGAGATGGAAGTGTGATAGATGATGTAGCCGGAATGATTATGGGCGCTGCCGGAGGTCAAAAATCGGGTGGAATTCTCGGTACTTTAATGGGTTTTTTAGGAAAGAAATAATTTTTTTCAA
>DYSN01000036.1 GCA_020718205.1 Draconibacterium orientale | reverse complement strand
GAGGGAGCCTCTTATTCGTAATATACGGTCGGTTGTTTACCGTGAAAATCTATGTCCATGCTTAAACGCATTTTCAATAAATGCAATAAATAACAATGGCGCTGTTTTGTTTTGTAAATTTTTTCCCGTGACCTTAAAATCCAGCACAAGGCTTTCGTCCATTCGCAAACGCTCAAGATAGATGTAATTATAAAAAAAATCGATTTGCTTGCTCATGGGAACCAGATCATCTTTTGATTCATAGATCACAAATCGCATCAGGTCAGAAAGCTTTAAAATCAACTCCGGGGCCTTTTCCGATTTGTCAAGAGTCAGTGAATAAAGACTGTTCAACGTGTTGAAAAAAAAATGTGGGTTAATCTGAGCTTTCAGGACTTTTAATTCAGCTTCAACCTTTTGTTTTTCAACCTCTTTAATCCGTAATTCCACATCCTGCAAATGGACCGAATCTCGCATCAACTTGAGCATGGTCGAAACAACCAGAAATAATAAAACAAGGATCAACTCTGCAAAAACTTCTGAGAAAAAATTGGGGTGCTGCCCTCCTTCAAAAAAATAGGAAACGACAAAATTGAGTAATATAAATAACAGAATGTTAACCATTTCAAGGATAAAAAACAACCCATATTTCCTTCGGTTAAAAAAAACGGGAATGAGCCATAAAAGGTTGATATATACCGAAATTGCAAGAAACATTATGGTAATAAGGATATTGGTAGCCATCGGGATATCAATATCCTGAATATTAAAATCGCCCCTTGTATAAACCAGGGCAACCGTGAATAGAACAATACTGATTATCCAGAATAAAATATGTGGAATAAAAGAATACTTTTTACTTTTCCTGATCAGTCCTTTAAAAACCATCTTCAAACCCATCGTTATGTTTTTGGCAAAATTGAGAATTGATTGGAAAATTATCAATCTTTTTTGATATAACATACAAAAAACCGGTTGAATAAAAGAATTTACCATGCATCCTCTGTTTTATTTTATCCGAAAAAACCCAACAGTTACCGAGAAAAATATAGGTTCATCTAAAAAATGGGAGGTTCTTTAAAATTGTCACTACTTTTGTCCCCATGATCGGAAGTGTCCGTTCCAAATCAAATATTGTATATTACCCATTCACATTTGACTAACAAAAAACGTATGAAAACACGATTGTTAAAAATGAAAATGTTTATCCTCACGCTGCTGATTTCCCTGGCAGCAGGTCCCATTACTTACGCCGAAAACCCTCCCGACGAAGGGATGTGGTTGCCACTCTTGCTGGAACGGCTCAACTATGTGGATATGCAAAAAATGGGACTTCATTTAACTGCCGACGAACTCTACAGCATCAACCACAATAGCCTTAAAGATGCCATTGTAGGTTTATCCAATGGAGGAGCCAACGGTGGCTTCTTCTGTACCGCCGAAATGGTTTCCGGACAGGGAATGTTGTTTACCAACCATCATTGCGGTTTTGGGGCCGTTCAGGAACAGAGTTCTACTGAACATGATTATCTTACCAACGGCTTCTGGGCAAAATCAAACAATGAAGAATTACCAAACGAAGGGATGTGCGCCTCTTTTTTACAACGCATCGAAAACGTGAGCGACTCCATAATCCCTCTCTTATCAGATACCCTCAAGGAAAGTGACCGTGCCAATAAAATTAAAGAAATCTCCTCCCGGATGAAAAAACGAGCCGAAGAAAACGGTAAATATGAGGTCTCTGTGAAACCGTTTTATGGAGGAAATGAATATTACCTCTTCGTATTTAAAACTTATAAAGACGTTCGACTGGTGGGGGCCCCCCCATCATCCATTGGAAAATTTGGCGGCGATACCGATAACTGGATGTGGCCACGCCATACCGGCGATTTTACCATTCTCCGCGTCTATTCCGACCCGGAAGGAAATCCTGCTTCCTATTCCGAAAAAAACATCCCGCTTCAGGCCCCATACCACCTGCCAATCAGTTTGAAAGGGATTAAAAAAGATGATTTTGCAATGATTTGGGGATACCCCGGGAATACCTCCCGATATCTTACCTCTTATGGCATTGATTATAACCTGAGCGTGTTCTATCCTGTCATCATCAAAATTTTCGGCAAAGAACTGGAGATTATGAAAGAACGCATGAACGCTGACAAGGCTGTAAAAATCGCATATGCCGCCAACTATGCCGGTATTGCCAATACATGGAAAAATTTTATTGGTCAGTCCCGCATGCTGATCCGTAACAATGTCGAAGATAAAAAGAAAACCATTGAGAATGATTTCATTTCTTGGTACAGCAAAGATCCTGCCCTCCGGAAAAAGTATGGAAAAGTTCTGGATGATCTGAAAATCAATTATGAAAGCATGAAAAAAGTGGCTGTTCCATTTTTCTATGCCAACCTTGGCGGGATGGGGCTTAACGTTGTTCAGATGGCCAATGGCTTTGATGAAATGAAAAGCGCCCTGGAAAAGAAAAATAAAGCAGCCCTGAAAGAAATCCAGAACGGCTTAAAATCAGATGTCAAATCCCATTTTAAAGAATTTGATCAAACCATTGAACAAAACACACTGGCTGAACTGCTTCAGATGTATGCCACAGATGTGCCTAAAGACGAACTTCCCGGAATCTTTACAAAAATTGAAAAAGATTATAAAAACGACTTCGTCGCTTATGCAAAAGATGTTTATGCCAAATCCATTTTTGCAACACCCGATAAAGCCAATGCATTTGTTGATAAACCAAGCTTGAAAGTGTTTAAAAAAGACCTCGGCTGGGAATTGGCTCAATCAATGGCAGAAGCCATGGGTAAAAATGCAGGCGCATTCGGGAAAACACGGACCAACCTGAGTGTTTCAAACCGTCTGTTTATTGATGGCCTGCGCCAAATGAACCCCGGTCTGGTCAGGTATCCCGATGCCAATTCAACCATGCGGATGTCCTATGGAAGCGTCCTCGATTATTATCCGGCCGACGCCGTTCACTACAACTACATCACTACCCTGAAAGGCATCATGCAAAAAGAAGATCCAACCAACGATGAATTTATCGTTGACAAAAAACTGAAAGAACTTTACAAAACCAAAGATTATGGTCCTTATGGGGAAAACGGGGAGATGATCGTTTGTTTTCTGACAACAAACGATATCACCGGGGGAAATTCCGGAAGCCCGGTCATCAATGGAGATGGCCAACTGATCGGCCTTGCATTCGACGGCAACTGGGAGGCAATGAGTGGAGATATTATGTTTGAACCCGATATGCAACGAACCATCAACGTTGATATCCGTTATGTCCTCTTTATTATCGATAAATTTGCCGGGGCAACAAACCTGATCAACGAACTGACACTGGTTAAATAAAATTTACCCTGCTAAGAAAAAAGAGGGCTCCCTAAAAGGCCGTCCTCTTTTTTATTTGTCCCTTGCTCAATTACTTATACAGGCAGACGGCTTTTAGCCGCTTTTTAATGCCCCCGGCCAGGACCTCAGCATAATAAAGGCCTGGCTTCAACTCGCCGCCAAACATCCGGTCCGGAGAGAGGACAATATCATGTCGCCCTGCAAAATAATGACTTTCGGGTAAAAAACAAATCCTTTCCCCATAGGTGTTGTAAAGGGAAATTTGGATCCCCGATGCTACCGGCAAATCAACAGAAAAGTTCAATTGGCTTGAAAAAGGATTTGGGAAAATCCGAACTTTAACTTCGGATGAATGGAATGGTTTTGTCGCTATTCCTACAGAAGGGCCATATCCTCCCGAAAGACACTCGATAGCCCCATCCCGGCCCCCATAGACCATCTCCATGGTGCCATCCCCGACAATATCCGGAATGGCATGTATGGCATCAACGGCACTGATTGCATCAGCCGACTGTATAACAGCCCCGGAAACACCATCTATAAAATATACCCTGTTATCAGAGTATAATGTCCCAATAATGGCATCATTAATACCATCTTGATTGATATCACCAATGTTGCCCACCGACCATGATTTGTCAACAAGCGGTTTTGACCATATATTGGAACAGGTATAACCGTTTATCATGATGGCCTGAGGACCACTATGGGCAACCAGAATGTCGGGATGACCATCCATGTTCACATCCTCCATGTACTCAAACCTTAATATAAGCACATTGCCAATATCAAGTTGATGAAGTTGACTCCCTGTTACAGAATTTAACATTATCACATTTCCCGAAAAATCACCGATTGAAACATCCTTTTTACCATCCCCATTTATGTCATCAACCTGCATCAAGGCCCATACCGAAGTCCCCGGGGTGCTTTGTGTCCATAGGGTAGACCCGCTATAACCATTAATCCCGTAAACTTTACCCTCTGTTTCATTTGAATTTGATGCCCCGCAAACAACATCTGGGACCCCATCGCCGGTAAAATCTTCCACGCCAATGACAGAAAACACAGGACCCCCTGTTTGGTCCTCCCAGATACTAACCCCGGTTTTTCCACTCAGACAGTAAACCCTCCGTGGTCCCGTTCCGTTTCCATCGTCCCCCGTCGCAGCGAGAACATCAGGAAAATCATCATCGTTATAATCATACAAGACATCAACCTGATAAACCCAACCCCCATCACCATATTCATGCGTGTCGTGTTTCCAGAGCACCCCTCCTGTCTTTCCCGAAAATGCTGTAATGGAGCGGTCACCCCAGGCAAGGCCGGCAATAACGTCCTGATAACCATCCATGTCAATATCCATAATAACCTCCAGGTCGTTCTGGGAATATACGGCGCCTGTAGGTACTTCTGTCTCCCACAAAATATCCCCCTCTCCCGATGCATTACCGTTAAAACAACGAATATGATTATCTTCTGATCCTACAACTACTTCATCGATCCCATCTCCGGTAATATCCTGAATAGGGTGAATGGCTTTGGGACTGACATCAGTCCCCCCTGTTATTAAATAACTCCACAGCATTGTCCCCACCGGATAAACCGTATCCCTTCCGGTACCGGATAAATTAACCATAAAAGGATTCTGAGAGGTGTCGTTCGAACCGATTTCCAA
This sequence comes from Draconibacterium orientale, assembly GCA_020718205.1. GTDB lineage: Bacteria > Bacteroidota > Bacteroidia > Bacteroidales > UBA12170 > UBA12170. Next base: position 27,554 of record DYSN01000036.1, on the reverse strand, counting down.
TACCCCGGAATAAGATATTCCTTCACCTGGATGAAACCATATCCCGATATTATTGGTTTGTAACGTTTCAATCGTCAAGGGGACCACGATGGATCCATCCACCATAAAATGATCGTCTGTTATATTCAATGCGTCAATAACCAGGGGCTGGTCGCCATTGTTTGAAACTGAAAGAAACCAGCGTGAATATGCACCAGCCCTCTTTTCGCCCCAGTCATGCACCACTGTGCCTATTTCCATATGCGGACCAGGAAAAACAGCATTGCCGGTTAAAGTTAACGAAACTTCCGGGGTTATCGGATCATTCGATAAAACATGAACCTCTGCGTCAAGCAATCCGGGAACCACCGGTGAATATTGAAAATCAATATTCACCGATGCCCCCGGGGTTATTAAACACGGTAAAACAAACGTTGTTGAAATGGGTTCGTCCGGAGCAATCATAATGGCTGAAATTTCAAGATCGGCATCCCCTGAATTAACGACCATGCAATTCCATGTGGCCGAATCACCCATGGTTGTAACGCCATAATCATAACTTGTAACCGGAATGTCAATAACCGGGGTCCCGGAACCTCCTAGATCAACTTTATAAAGGGTACTGTTGCCTCCAAGCGGTCCATCACAATACCATAAGTATGTGCCATCAAAAACAATACCGGACGGCCGGTCGATCTGGGTTGGATGGCTTTCAAGAAGTGTACCCGTTGAAGTAACTTTATAGAGCATGTTCCCATAATAATCTGCAATCCAAAGATCCGACCCTTGAAGACAAATATCCCAGGGTTGGTTGTTGGGAGGGATAAACTGAGAGAGAATAGCCCCCTGTCCGTCGATATGATAAATCATCCCCGGATCCGGGTAGTAGGTACATACCCAATATGTTCCATTATCCCAGGCAACACCTGACATGTAGTGATCGGGAAGGGTGAGGCTCGAAACCTGTTCCCCGGACAAATTGAATTCAAGCGCTTGTGATGGCTGTGAAGAAGAAGATGGCTGATTAATAGTAACCAGGTTGGGACTTTTAAAAGTCAACCCATACGCGTCTTCAAAAGGGCCACCACACTGTAAAGTAGAATTGCCGGTAAGGGGATCAAACTTATATACCTTGTCCCCGTTTAAACCATAAATCCCAAAAAAAACCGATGTCCCATCCCAGGCCAATCCCGAGGCTTTTCCTGGAATGGTGTAAGAGGCTACAATGGACCAGGTTCCTTTTGATTGACCTGTTGCCGGAATAAAACAAGAGGTTGTAAAAATGGCTAATAAACCTGGAAAAAATAACCGGAAAATGGAAAGAGTTTTCATTTCTGAATGATTTAATCGTTTTTTTCTTTGGCATCTAAAGATAAATAACTTTTCTGTTGGTCCTTTAATAAAAAAATGTGCCGATTGAATTATTTTACCGGTTTTTTTAATGAAACTACCTGATAAATTAAGGATTCCGTCGAATACTTTGACAAAGCCCTTTACATCAGGTATATTTATTCTTATTTTCGTACGGTAATTTCGTTGATATGAGGCTGAAATACAAAATACTGGTTCATCTTGCTTTTTGGGTTTACATGTTCAATCAGATCCTCTTTGGAATTGCATTAAGGGGTGGAGGCGACAAATATCATCCATACGAAGATTTCACAATCTATCCTGTTACCAGCTTCTTAACTTTCTATACACTTTACTTTTTAATCGGGTTTGTTTTTAATAAAAAAAAGAAACTGTTACCGACCTTATTACTGGTTTTTTCTTTTTGCACCCTTATTCCAATGCGGATAGGGCTGGAATATCTTTTTTGGAAATATATCGGGAGCCATCATGTGAATATGGAGGGACCCCTGATTGTTAATCATGTCTGGTGGTTTAATTCAATGCGCCTGGTTATCATTTATGGGATTTACGCACTGCTTGTTCAACTTGCAATCCGATGGTATGAAAGTCAAAAACTAAAATCTGAACTAATCCTCCAGACAAAGGCCAGCGAGTTGGCCTTGCTGAGATCACAGATAAAACCTCATTTTTTATTTAATACCCTGAACAATATATACTCGCTGGTTTATACCAAATCAGAAGACGCCCCGGAAGCGGTCATGAAAATGTCGGCCATCATGCGATATATGCTATATGATGCAACGGAAGATGTGGTCCCGCTCGAAAAAGAAATAGAATATCTGAAAAGCTTTATCGCACTTGAAAATCTTCGTTTACATCCCAAAGGATTCGTCGATCTGACCATTGCAGGCACCTGCGAAAACCACACGATTGCCCCCATGCTTTTAATCCCTTTCGTTGAAAATGCATTTAAACATGGTTGTAAAAATTGTGCAGTCCCTGGGATTAAAATTAATCTTTACGCTGATAAACAATGGATCCAGTTTGAAGTGGTTAATTATCTCAGAAAAACGGATACTGCCAATAAAGATCAGATAAAAGGAATTGGTCTCCAAAATATCCGTCGCAGGCTTGAACTTATTTATCCAGGCCACCATAAACTTGAAATCAATCAAAATAAAGAATTATATTCTGTTTTATTAATATTGTACACGTAAATAAAACATCCATACAAGGGGGGATCATACATTCCCCTTAAAATAATATAAACTTCACTATCAAATCGTTAAATAAAAACAGGATCCAATGAAAATCAATTGTATTGCCATCGATGATGAACCCCTGGCATTGGAAATCATCAAGGATTATTGTTCGAAAGTCTCTTTTCTCAACCTTACACAAATATTTGTCAATGCGGTTGAGTCTATCGAATATCTCAGGACCAATAAAACAGATCTGATTTTCCTGGATATCCAAATGGAAGAATTAACCGGTATTCAATTGCTGAATGCCATTAAAAACAAACCTTATGTGATTTTTACAACGGCATATGATAATTATGCACTTCAGGGATTTGAACTTGATGTGGTTGATTATATGCTTAAACCCATATCTTTTGAACGCTTTATCAAAGGGGTAAACAAAGTCTGTGAACGGATGCAGATGGAATCGAATATTCCCAGTCCCGCAGACACAAAAAAAATGACATCCGCCGAAAGTCCTTTCTTCTTTGTTAAAACGGAAACTCGCATGGAACGAATTGAAAATAATGATGTGCTGTATGTTGAAGGGATGAGCGACTATTGGCGGATTGTAACAAAAACCCGGCGGATTATGACCCTTATGAATGCAAAAAAACTGGAAGAAGTACTCCATGAACCCCAGTTTTGCCGTGTTCACAAATCATTTTTTGTAGCGCTCGATAAAATTGAATCCATCGAAAGAAACCGGATAAAAATCGGAGATAAATATATTCCTGTAAGCGAAACATATCATAAAACCTTTTTTGAACTTATTGAACGCAAAAAACTATCCTGACCATCAACAAACCCAATCATAGTCGATCTGCTTCCGCGCAAGATCTATCCGTTTCACCCGGATTCTTATTTTATCACCCAGTTTAAACCGATGGCCTCGTCGTTGTCCAATGATCTGATAATTTTCTTCATCCAGAAAATAGTAATCATCATCCAAATCGCGTAACCGGATCATTCCTTCACACTTGGTTCCTGTAATCTCGGCAAAAATACCCCATTTGCTAACCCCCGAAATAACCGCATCAAATTCCTTCCCTATCTTATCCAACATATACTCTGCTTGTTTGTATTTTACCGACATCCGCTCTGCATCGACCGCTTTTCGTTCCATTTCCGATGCATGCTCACAAACCGGTTCAATCAGCTCTTTCTGAGCGCCTGGTAAATGATGCATATCATCAAACAACAACCGATGGACCATCAGGTCAGGGTAACGCCGGATGGGTGATGTGAAGTGGGTATAATATGAAAAAGCCAACCCGTAATGGCCAATATTGTTGGTTGTATAATAGGCTTTCGACATGGTCCGGATGGCAATGGTCTCAATCATGTTCTCTGCACCAGTACCTTTAATATCCTGAAATAATTTATTAAAAGAATCTGCAAGCGACTTTTTTGAACTGATTTTAAGCTTAAACCCAATCCGTTCTAAAAATTGTGTGAATGTTTCAAGTTTTTCAGGGTTTGGAGTATCATGAACACGATAAACAAAGGTTTTTGCTGTTTGATTTTCTTTTTTCTTCCCCACATGCTCCGCAACTTTGCGGTTTGCAAGCAACATAAACTCTTCGATCAGTTTATTTGAATCTTTCATCTCCCTGATAAAAATATCCAACGGCCGTCCTTTTTCATCGAGCCTGAACCGTACCTCCTGGGTCTCAAAATTAAAAGATCCCTTTTGAAAACGAAGATCGCGTAACTTCACTGCAATTTTATTGAAAACCGAAATTTCTTTTTCAAATTCACCCTCCCCTGTTTCAATAATCTTCTGAACCTCTTCATATGAAAATCTTCGATTGGAATGGATCATCGTTTTACCATACCATTCAGAATAAATTTTCGCCATTTCATCCATTTCAAATACAGCCGAAAAACAAAGACGGTCTTCCCCCTGCTTCAAAGAACACAATTCATTGGAAAGCCGCTCCGGGAGCATCGGAATCGTCCGCCCCACCATATAAACCGAAGTTCCCCTTTCTTTGGCTTCCTGATCAATGGCCGAACCGGGTTTTACATAATAGGAAACATCGGCAATATGAACACCCACTTCCCAATGCCCGTTTTTCATTAATGCCAGAGATATTGCATCATCAAAATCCTTTGCATCTTCCGGGTCGATCGTTATTGTAAATGTTTCCCTGAAATCCCTTCTCTTTTGTTCCTCACTTTCCGGAATTTTTGCCGGAAATATGGCCGCTTCCTTTTCCGCAACCGGAGAAAATGATAATGGGAAATCAATTTCAGCCAAAATGGATTGCATTTCAACCAAATCTTCTCCCGGCTTTCCTAAAACCCGGATTACTTCACCAAATGGATTGGCCGACTGAGCAGGCCATTCCGTAATTATTGCAACCACCTTCTGCCCTTTTTTTGCTCCCATTAATTTCGAGGCCGGAATAAACAGATCTACCGGCATCGTCGAGCTGTCGGGTGTAAGAAAAGCAAAATTTTTAGAGCTCTCAATGATCCCGACAAATTGCCTTTTATTCCGTCGCAAAATTTCAATTATTTCTCCTTCTCTTTTATGACCTTTTCTGACAGGAAAAAGAAAAACCTTGACAACATCCCCGTGAAGGGCGTGATTTGTATTGGTGGCAGAGATAAAAACATCCTCTGTTTTGTCTTCCGGTATTACATACGCTTTCCCGGTTTGCTTCATGTCAACTTTTCCGGTTATCGAGGTTTTGACCATTTCCCGGAGAACTGAATCCTGCGTGTTGATCCGGTATTTACCCCGTTTTGCCTGAACCAGTTCTTTGTTCATGTATAATTGATCAATGATCAGGCGCACCAAATCTTTCGATGCCCTGTCAATAACTCCCAATTTGCTTGCGACCTGTTTGTAATTAAATGCCCCGGCAGGGTTTTTCCGGAAAATATCCAGCACCGTCTGAACAAACGTGTTTTTTTCACTTCCACTCAGACTGTTTTTCTTTTTTGCCATTTGTTATCGGATTATTGTTTGGTACTCCATCTAAACCCTGTTTGCATCCAGGCCCGGAATTGCTTTCAACAATTCCATTGTATATTCTGATTGTGGGTGGGCATAAACCCGATCGGCTTCCCCGATTTCCACAATGTTACCGCTTTTCATTACAATCATTCGGTCTGCCATATATTTTACAACAGAAAGATCGTGAGATATAAAAATATAGGTCAACCCGAAATCCTTTTTCAAATCATTCAATAAATTGAGTACCTGGGCCTGAACCGAAACGTCGAGGGCTGAAACCGATTCATCACAAATAATCAATCGTGGTTCAACAGAAAGAGCCCTGGCAATACAAATCCGTTGACGCTGTCCGCCAGAAAATTCATGGGGATACCGGTAAAAATGTTCCGGTTTTAATCCGACCCTGGAAAGAAGTTCAATTACTTTTTCTTTTCGTCCCGCATCATTTTTATGCAACCCATGGACTTTCATCGGTTCCTGAATGGCCCTGCCAACACTGATTCTCGGATTTAAGGATGAATAAGGGTCCTGAAAAATAATTTGTAATTCTTTCCGGAATTTTTTCATTGTTCGATCAGTCACCAGGGAAATATCGGTACCGCGGTATAAAATCCGTCCTGCGGAAGCAGGAATTAAATTAAGGGCAACCCGGGCTAAGGTGGTTTTCCCGGAACCCGATTCTCCAACTACACCCAGCGTCTCACCTGGATAAACATCAAACCGTGCCTCTTCAATTGCAAATAATTCCTTGCATTTCCGTTCAAATAAACCCCCGCCCGGCAAGCGGTACCTTTTTGAAACCCGTTCAAATACAAGAATCGGTTCCTGACTGTAAATTTTTCTATGCGCCCATTCACGCTGCTGCATGGTTATTTCTGCTTCCTGCTGAATCAGATTCGTCTGAACAATACTTTCAAGCGTTGGTAAATGGACCAACCGTTTATTAAGAGGAGGCCGGCAAGCCATTAATCCACGCGTGTAAGGATGCTTTGGAAAATGAAATAATTCATGCACAGGCCCCGATTCAACAATTTTTCCTTTGTTCATCACCAGGGCCCGGTCGGCAAAACCAGAAACAAGTCCCAAATCATGTGTAATAAATAAAATACTCATGTCACGACTGGCCTGTAACCTTTTCAATAATTCAAGAATGGCCTTCTGAACGGTTACATCAAGCGCCGTTGTTGGTTCGTCAGCAATAAGGATCCCTGGATTGCATGAAATGGCCATTGCAATCATTACCCGCTGCTTTTGCCCCCCGGATAATTGATGAGGATACGCTTTTAAAATCTCTTTGGGACGTGGCAACAACACTTCATTAAATAAATCCAGCGCTTTTTCATACGCCTCTTTCCGGGTTAGTTTGAAATGAACCCTTAACCCGTCAACAATCTGGTTTCCACAGGTATAAACCGGATTTAAAGAGGTCATGGGTTCCTGAAAAATCATTGAAATCTCTTTTCCACGCAACCTTTGGATCTCCTGCTCGTTCATTTGTAAAAGATCTGTTCCCGAATAACCGTTCTTGCGAAGGATCACCGATCCTTGTATTATCCTCCCGGGAGGACAAGGGATCAACCGCATGATGGCCAATGCAGTTATTGTTTTGCCTGAACCGGATTCCCCAACAACTGCCAACGTCTGAGATTTATTCAAATTAAAAGAGACATGATCTGCAACTACATGCTCCTGTCCATCTGACATAAAACCAACAGACAAATCAACAACTTCAAGTAAATCAGAAGTATTCATGGCAACAGGTAATATTATTCAAACCTACAGGAAATTTTTTAATATCCGGGCAGGATTAAAAAAAATATCCGACAACCGTGTTACTTTTTTATTGTAACCCCGATTAAGAGGTAAAAAACCATGAATTTGCTTGAAGATTTTATTTCGCTGATTTTTCCAAGAATCTGCCTGTGTTGCGGTAACAGTTTATGGAAAAATGAAGATATCATTTGTCATTTATGTGATTATCATTTACCACGGACCAATTTTCATCTTGATAACGATAACCCCCTTTGTAAAACTTTCTGGGGAAGGGTCGTTGTTGAAAACGCTACAGCATTTTTATATTTCAATAAAGGGGGAAAGGTGCAACATTTAATTCATCAACTCAAATATAAAGGTAGAGGCGACGTGGGCGTCTATCTGGGAATCCGGTTTGGCCGTCAATTGTCTTCCGTCCCATTATATCAGTCTATCCAGACTATCGTTCCGGTACCATTGCATAAAACAAAACGTAAACAAAGGGGATATAATCAAAGCGAACGTTTTGCTACCGGGCTCGCTGAATCCATGAACCTTCCTGTCAACAGCCATGCCCTTCTCCGGATAAAAACAACAGAAACCCAAACGAAAAAATCACGGTTTAACCGGTACCGGAATGTGCGTGAAGTGTTTACAATCAGCGACCCGGCTTCGCTGCAAGGAAAACATCTGCTTCTGGTGGACGATGTAATAACAACGGGCGCTACGGTTGAATCTTGCGTCCAGGCTCTCAGTGCGGTCCCGGATTGCAACATAAGTGTGGCATGCATTGCCTTTACAAGAGCTTAAAGTCTCCCGCTGAGAAAAGTAGTTGCTTTTTTTCTGATCACGGTACCATCCGGTTTTATCATTTCAGCAATAATGATGTAATAGCCCATAGGGGCCTTCTGCCGTTCAACGGTCATACCATTCCAGGAAAATATTTCACGGGAAGAGAGCAATACATTATTCGCCAATACGACGATCCGCCTGCCCCTGGAATCATAAACTGAAACAGTGCCGGTAATATTCGTTTCATGGATGCTAAATTCAATATTAACAATATCGTTCAAACCATCATTATCGGGCGAAAAAATCTCCGGGGTCACCTTGATCTCTTCCTCATCTATCAACGATCCGGAACCATGGGAATTCAAATAAGCCGGTGTAGCATATCCAACGTTTTCTGCGGCAGAATGCCAGTTGGTTTTATCCTCAGAAGACCGGTCGGGGTTCAATCGTTCCAGTGAAACACCCTCCCGTGTTATCAATAAAGGATAGTGCATCTCTTTTTGATAATGAACAACATCAATAAGCGCCAAATCCTCTTTTCGGGCAAGCATTATTGTCCCCGAATCTTCATCAAAAACAGGTAGATCTGGCACCATAATAATACCATCCGGGAAAGGGGAATTATAGTCCCCTAAGATGTTTCGCGGAGAAACCGTGAAGGCGAGATGATCTCCGGGAAACATCAAATAACCTTCATTGGACAAAGGTGTTGCTTCAAGGGGAATACCCTGCTCAACACCCCCAAAAGAAAGAACCAGCGTTTTTAGATCAATTACTTTCTCCGACCGGTTATAAAGTTCCACAAACCTTGATCCACCGGAAACCGGATCAGATAATAATTCATTGATAATTACATCGCGTTCTTCAGTGGCAACGGGCCATGAAAACCTTACCGATTTGCTTGTATCCGATTCGTTTCCGGCACAATCCTTAACCGGACATTCTGTTTTCAGGAAATAAATCTGTTTGGAAAAAATTGTACCCGAAAAATGCAATACTACCGACTGATACGATGGATCGGAAAACAACATCCGGTTCTGATGAAATACCCCCGGCTCAATTTTCCAACAATTTGAATCCGTAACAGAAAGAGTGTCAATGGTTTCTGAAAAAAAAACCCGAAGATGATTCGAATCCAAAAGTAAAGCACGTGTAATAGAGGGATCGACCTGGTCGGGATTTTCTGTATAGATCGAATTTGGTTCCCCCGGCGTACCGCCCAAATTATGTTTTGAACCATCCCAGTTTTTATCACATCCACACGGATTCAGTGGGTCAATCATCTCCAGTGACCACCCCCCATCCGACTTAAAAGGGACACGGAACCATTCCGGGCTATAGGGTACCGAATGGATGATATGTTGATCAGGATCTTTCAATATCAATGTTGTACCGCTGTTGGATAAGGAAGAAGAAGATGTAAAAAGAAAAACACAATTTCCATATTTTAAATATGACGAATCCTTTACGATCAATAAAGTGGCATTCGGTTGAATAACAATGGAAGGGAATACTTTCATATAACTGCTAAATTTGAAACTCCACCCTTCTAAATTAATGGGAAATGGGGCCCGGTTCCATAATTCGACAAATTCCCCATCAGGTAACCCAACAATCGGTTCAGGATCGGCAAGAATTTCGTGTATGAGGATATCGTGCGCCTTAACACGATAATATGAGACAGAAACCAACGTATCTGATATCATATTCCCCGACATGTCTTTGACCCCCTGTATAAGCAATGTTTCCAGCTGTCCCTCATGCAAAGGGTTCGGGAATACAAGATCAACCCTGGCCGGTTGCTGTGAATCCTGAATAACAGAATCCGGAAACTGGTTGCTTTGAAGCATTTTGAAATGGTTGTTGTTTGTAATACCCTCGGGGAAAATTTGTTCTGAAAATGTGATCCTGATTTTTTGATTATTTATTGCCTCAAGCGCTTTCACAGTGGGAGCTACTGTGTCGTATAGAATAGGGCCAACATAAAAATTATCAAAGTAAAATTTTGTTGAATTACTCGAAGTATAACGGCAATAAACCCCAAACCATCTACTGGTGTCAAGGGTGTTGTCAAAAAAGTGCCCATCTGTAAAATAGTTGTTTCCACAGGCCGTATCAATTTGAACCGTCCAATTGCCGGGCACATCCCGTTTGATTTTAAAATACAGGGTATTGGTACTGTGATTCATTCTATACATTTTCAGGCTGTATAGTTTTTCAACCGTTAATCCCTCCTGCCTTAGGATGGAAATGGTGTCGTCGGTCCCACCTGCCTGGATAAAATAACCCCGGGCTGTCTGTAAATTAAACGTGTCGGATGTCAAATATATCCGGGCATAGTTATTTGTCGAAGTATTGAATGATAACTTCATCCAGAAATTCCATTCAGTATCACGGATACAACCATTGGGGGTAAATAATAGGGATGTATCGGTCCCGGATGATCGCAGGTGTAATTGCAAAGAACTATTTATTTCAAAGTGAGTTACGTCGCCACACCAGGGAGGGTTTTCGGTAAAATTACCATCCGAAAAACCATCCGTCATCTGAGGAAATCCAAATACCGGAATGAGCCCGAGTAATAAAAAAAACATTTTCATTATACCTTTTTTTGCTTAATCCTGAAAAAACAGAAAAGTAATACTACCCTGGAAAGATTTTTTCTCCGCTCCCATTGAATTTTTCGGAATTCTTAATCTCGTACTTCATCGATGTGAGTCTTTATCACATTGTTTTCGATTATCTTTGTGAAAAAATTCCGGCTTATGAGACTGGCTGTCATTGGCGTTACCGGCTTGGTTGGACGAGAAATTTTAAAAGTACTGGATGAACACCGGTTTCTTTTCGATCGGTTTATTCCGGTTGCTTCCAATCATTCCGTGGGAAAGCTTTTACATTTCCGGGGAACACAATATTCCATTCTAGACCATCTTCAGGCCATCTCACAAAAACCGGATATTGCAATATTTTCTGCAGGGGCCAACGCTTCAAGAGAATGGGCGCCTATCTATGCTGCATCCGGGACAACCGTTATTGATAATTCATCTGCCTGGCGAATGGAGGATGATATCCCGTTGATTGTTCCTGAAATCAATGCAACGGAATTAAACCCTTTTAATAAAATTATTTCCAATCCCAACTGCTCTACCATTCAGCTGGTATTGGCCATTGCCCCTCTTCATAAGGCTTATCGGATTCGCCGGATGGTGATATCAACATACCAGTCGGTAACGGGTACCGGGGCAAAGGCTGTTCGTCAACTTGAAAATGAAAGGAAAGGAATTAAAGGCGAAATGGCATATCCATATCCCATCGACCTAAATCTTTTTCCCCATGGCGGCGATTTTCTTGAAAACGGTTACACTACCGAAGAGATGAAGCTGGTGGATGAGACTCGAAAAATCCTGGGAGATCCATCCATTCTGATTACCGCAACCATTGTCCGGGTCCCTGTCATCGGAGGTCATTCAGAAGCGGTCAACCTCGAATTTGAATCGGATTTTAATATTCAGGATGTCTATCGTCTTTTACAGAATATGCCGGGTATAACCATCCGCGATAATATTAAAAACAATATTTATCCCATGCCCCTGGAGGCAAAAGGGAAAGATGATGTTTTTGTAGGCCGGATCCGCCGTGATGACAGTCAGCCAAATTCATTGAACCTTTTTATTGTAGCCGACAACCTCCGTAAAGGAGCGGCAACCAATGCCGTACAGATTGCTTCTTACCTGCGTTCAACATTCATGTGAAAAATGCCGTCAAACGGGACACTAAAAATTATCAGTATATGAAAAACCAATTTGGGCTTGTTGTTACAGGATTGTTGTTGTGCCTTGCATTATCTCCCCTGCCCTCTTGTACAAAAGAAGGCCCCCAGGGCCGCCCGGGCGCAGACGGGACCAATGGAATAGATGCAAACTCCAATTGCATACAATGTCACAGTTGGAACGACTCGCTGGTTACCCGGATTTTTCAGTATAACAGCTCACAACACGCAACAGGCAGCGCCACCTGGGTTGGCCCGCAAAGGGATTGTGCCCCATGTCATGCCAGTCAGGGGTTTACTGAATGTATTTCAACAGGGCAATTTGTAACCTCATCCCCGATATATGATGCTGCTCCTGTAAATTGCCGTACCTGTCATAAAATACATACAACCTATTCGTATTTGGATTGGGAATTACGGACAATTTCACCTTTCAGGGCCCGTTTCGATTCTACAGTGACCATCAACCTGAGTACAAATGGCGGTTCTTCAAATCTCTGTGGACGCTGTCATCAGGCCACAGCTCCCAACCCCGCCTTGATAAATCCAACCAGCACGGTGGATTCTGTATTGATAACCAACAATACCTGGGGCCCGCACCGTGCAACACAGGCTTTGTTAATAGCAGGAAAAGGCGCTTACGAGGTTGGAACAGTTCTTTTTAGCCAACTCTTTTCACATAAAGATACAACCACCTGTTCAACCTGTCATTCGGCATATGGACAGGGAAATCTCGTTGGTGGTCACACATGGAAAATGGCCGATTATAATCATACCCCTGCATTACAAAACATCGTTACCTGCCAGCAGTGCCATGCAAGCGCGGCTAATTTTAATATCGATGGAAAACAAACCGAAATCATGGGATTGTTTCAACAATTGAAAGTAAAACTCGCTGCAGCCAATATACTGGATACCCTCTCTTCATCGCCAAATTATATGTTACTAAAAGGAGATATTTCTGTTACAAATCCAAAATTTTTTATTCAGAAAACATTGGCTGTTTACTGGAACTTCCAGCTCGTGTATGCCGACCGGAGCAACGGGGTACATAATTATCCTTATACCCATGATATCCTTCAATCAGGCATTGAATATTTTAATACCCTTGGATATTGACTTTAGGCATTCCCTGAAGGTTAACTTACGAAAAATAAGTCGGTCCTTCAAATTGGCAAAGAAATCTGACTATGACCGTGCATTTAAGTGAAATACCTTTACCAGTTCAACATGCCCTGATCAAGGGAGATATTCGACAGGCCAATGAAATACTCGGTTATCCTTACTCACTCCGGGGATTGGTAATACATGGCGATCATCTGGGGAAAACGTTCGGGTTTCCTACTGCCAATGTGGCTTTCGAAAATGAAAAACCATTCTTGCTGGCTCGTGGTGTATATGCCGTATTCACCAATGTTTCTGGTATCGTTTACCAGGGTATGGCAAATGTTGGTATTCGCCCAACCTTAAATGAAAACCAATTAAAACTGGAAGTCAATATTTTCAATTTCCATGAAGATATTTATGGAAAAGAATTAATCGTGTTTTTTATGGAACGAATTCGTGATGAGAAGAAATTCCATTCCGTTGACGCGCTAATAGAGCAAATCCGTCAAGATAAAATTCAGGTCAAACAGTTACTTTCCCGACTGAATTACCCGGATGCCAACTCCTGATATTCCAACAGCTTCTAATTTTGGTATTAAATTTTCCAATTCAATGGTCAATGTTCCCGGTTTGGTCATTATAAGTCCTTCTTTTAAAAGCAACCGACCTTGACATGAGTCTTTATTGCAATCAATAATAAAACTTCCCGTTTTCGATTTAACCGGCATCTCATATTCCCTGATGCGCTCTTCGCCCGAAGGAGTGTTCATAACCATATTGAATGGGATTGATTCGTACGGAAATTCGTTGGATAAACCTGCAAAAAAATAGATGTCATAGGAGATATCAATCCGGTTGATGGGAATTTCGAATGTTATGTTTTGAAAACGTGGCCATGCTTTTGTTTCAAATTTATGATAGTACTCATGGGATTTTTCAGAGGTACATCCCGCCACAAGAACGATACTTGACATTACAACGGATAAATACCGGAAACTTAAATTTTTAAGTTTGAACTTGAATCTACTGATCATTGCGGGGAAATTTTATAATAATCGTTGTTCCAATGTGTGTATCTGAATGAAATGAAATGGCCCCCCCCATTTTTTCCACAATCCCTTTTACAATCGCAAGGCCTAAACCCATTCCACCAGATTTTGTTGTAAAATTTGGCTGAAAAATAAACGGATGCTTCGATTCGGGAATTCCCGATCCATTATCAGACAGGCGGAAAATGAGATCGTCCCCTTCATTTTCAAGTTCAAAATTTATCACTCCCCGGGCGGGGTTTTCAATGGATTGAATTGCATTGTTAATAAGATTGGTAAAAACCCGGACCATCTGTTTCCTATCCCCATACACAAAGGGGTTTGCAGCATTTAACGACAGCGTAAACTGAATTGGCGAACCATCATTATAAAGTGAAACAACAAATGGCAATAACGTTTCAAGGTTCAGGTTTTCCCTCTTTTCGGGTGGCATTTGTGCAAAATCCGAAAAACCCGAAGCAATCGCAGAAAGCGTATCAATTTGCTCTGTAAGTGTTTTTGTAAATCGTTTCAGCCGCTGATCCCAATCCGGTGCATTTTCATTCCAGGCTTTTTGAAGATACTGAACACTCAACTTCATGGGAGTCAACGGATTTTTTATCTCATGGGCCACCTGCCTTGCCATTTCACGCCAGGCATTTTCGCGTTCCGATCGTGCAAGCAGCTCTGCGCTCTGACTTAAAGCATCAACCATTCTGTTATATTCATTCACAAGTTGACCAATCTCATCGGTATGTTTCCAGGAAATTTTTTCATTGATCCTCCCAATCCGTAACCTGGCCATGGTGTTGGAAAGTAAGGTTAAAGGGGATATTATATAATTAGAGATCAGTAGTGTTATAAAAAGTCCAAATAGAATAAGCAAAATATAAATGTTCGTAAAAGTCACCAGTACTGTAGATATTTCTTTTGTCAGTTCATCCTGTCGCGAAAAATAAGGAAGGTTTAGAAATCCAAGTAATTGATTGTCATTGTTATAAACCGGAATATATGCAGAACTATAGTGAAGGCGGCCAATATATTCATCATGAATATAAATAGACTGCTTTTCTTTCAGGAGTTTCCGGTAAGCAGAAGGGTTAATGTTCTGGGAAAGCAATCCTTCTTCAAAAATTTGCGGACGGCTGGTTGCAATTAAAAATCCTGTACCATCATAAAAGTTAATATCCGTGAAGAAGACATTGGATAATTTAACCAGAAAATCATTCAGTGTGCTTTTCGACTGCATTTGCCATTCTGTAATTCCGGAATATCGATGTTGCACTTCCGTAAGAACAGAAAATGCCTTTTCCTGAAGAATATTGTCATTCTTATTGGTATTGATTTTCGTAATATTTAAAATCAAAACGATACCGATAATAATAAAAGTTAATACAAGAATACCGGTAATGGCCAGTTGAAGCCGGTCGCGTATGCTTTTTGGGGTAAACTTGTTTGTCCGGCGAAAATTTCCAACAAGAAAAAGGATAAATGCGAATCCTGAGAAAAGAATAAACAAATACGAGAAAGGGGTAATCCGGTTGAAAAGCGTCGGTTTGCTTTTACTAACCAGTATGGTGGTACTGTTGTTAACGCGATAGTAATAGTGGTCCATTCCGTCGAAAGCAAAAAACGGCCATGATTGTGCTGAAACAAAATATTGTTTTAAATCGGTTCTGTAATTATAAGGCCCGACGCCGTGAACAAGCCGGTCGTATCGAAATAGTCCGTGGGCATATTCTGAAAAATCAGAGGGGCTAAAATAAGATTTGTCCAATAATAATTCAGGATACCCGAGATCCTTATAAGTGGTCTTCAAACTTAATTCAAGATATATACACGACCTTTTCTCACCCGGAGATCGTACTCCTGCATCTGTCAATACAATTAAGTAATTCTCGTTCCCATAACCATAATCCAGAAAATAGAACTCTTTTACCGTGGTGGTCTCTCCGTTTGTATTGATTAAATCCTGAAAATATTCACTACAATTGATCAGATATCCCTGTGGCTGAACCTGTAATGTTTTATCTGTATTACAACAGGTTACCTGAACATTAAACCGGGTCCAAAAATCGGTAAAGTATTTTCCTGTGATGTATTTTGCAACACTGTCCGGGTCTGTTTCTTGGTTTTCACGCAACTTCTGAAGGGCATCGACAATAACAGAATCTGTAGCCATTTTTCGTTCCATCTGTTCATACAATGCCATTGTTACTGGATTTTTACGGGCAGCCAAAGCCACCGCTATCAATTTGCGTTTCTCTTTTTCTTTTTTTGTGGTGGACTGATTTATTATGACCGTAGCATAGACTGAAAAAAAACACAGGAAGAATAAAACAGTTTGAAAATTAAGGGATGTTGAATGTTTCAGTAACCGATAAGATAAAATAATGATATAGAGGATTAAAAACAGAATGGTCAGTGGCTGCCATTGAATTCCTGATATATGACAAATAATTCCATAAACTATAAATGCAATGACCCCTGAAAAAATGATTTTGTAATTTAAACCCGAAACTGGAAGTATTAGGATTATCAAGGTATTGGATAAAAACCAAAAACCAAAAAAGAGACAACAAATAATAAAAAATCCATACCCACTAAATGTGGTTAAAGCAGCAATATCCTGTAAATTCATTGGAAGACGGGAATTTAGAATCACATCTTGCACAAAATGAGTAAGCGTATGAAATGAGAATACCAAAAGAAGAACACTAAAAAACACAGATACCAACGTTATTACCGGACCATGTTTCATTTCATTTTTAATGATTTCCCTGTTTTTGAACAACAGGAATGTCAAAAACAAAAATTGAAATGCATTGATAACAAAATCTCCCAACGAATTCATGATTGCAGATGAAGCATACCATGCCGGGCTAAATATCCCTGATTCATATAATGGATGCGGGACTCGAAAATAAAACTGAGCGGCCCGCAAACAAAGAATTGTGAGTGAAAAAAGGATCAGCAATAGACCCCGCCTGTTTTTCAACCATAGAAAACCGAGGAACAACTGATAAACAAAGAGAAATAAAAATCCTGCCCCAAAAAGAAAAAGAAGTAAAATAAATGTTGAACCGGTTGGTTCCTGTTTGTTACCTGTATCTGTAGTCACTGAAAACAAATAGCTGCCATCTGCACTATAAACCGGATAACCGCCATTTCCCTTCTCAATCCGGATAAAATCCGGAATATTAAACCGGGTAGAAAATTCATTTTTTATGAAATTGTTTTGCAGCGGATATTCCGTCCGGATAAGTAACCCTCCAAAAAAACAATAGGATCCTTCTTGATGCTGTTGAAACGCGTACCATCCGTTTTGCAACCTGGAGATAAAAAAATTCTGCTTATGGTTCCGGGGCAGATCTTCACCAACAGGAACTTTATTATTACTCCAAAAAACCAGTTGGTTGTTTTTAAAAACCAAAAAGAAAAAATCTCCCTTTTCAAGATCGGAAGCAAATAAGAGATCTGAAGGAAACGACGGATAGTTCTTCAGGGTATCAAACCCATCGTAAAAATCCCTGACTGCTCTTTTTAAATCTACCTCTGCATCTGTAATTCTTTCCTGAATTCTGTTTGCCAAATACCCGGGATCCGATTTATGGTTGGTACAATGACTGACAAAAAATATGGATCCAAAAAAAACTATGGATAACAGCAGGTTGAAATAATGGCTGTTTTTTATAAACTTGTCAGTTAACCCCTTTATCTTATTCATAAACAGTTAATTACAATGAAAGCCAAAAGATGCGACAGGAGCCTCTTTCTCTGTTTGGTCAACATTGTGTGCCAATCAGGGTAGATCTATCACTATAATGCTTAAAATTAAGTATTTTTTGATGTGAGAATATAAATAAGGCTGGAAGTGCCATTTTTATTTTTAATTGCCATTAGGTTGGACCATAATCCAAGAAAAAATGCTTTTAAATAATAGTGCTGGCTGCTTTTGTATTTTTCACTTAATAAAGAAATGTAAAAAGCATCAAGGTATTGTGGTTTTATTGCATTTAAAATAAAACCATGCTTTTCAATCAATCTGGTAAAAGAAGATGTGGTAAAATGGGAAAGATGGCGTGGTACATCATAGGCAGCCCAGTATTGTTGATAATATGTGGCATCATATGAGTTGCTATTCGGAACAGCGATAATTAAAACTCCATTGGCACTTAATATCTTTTTTATTGTCGCAAGGGTTTCATTCAGGGTATGAACATGCTCTAAAACATGCCATAAAGTAATACAAGAAAAATGATAATCCGTCTTAACAAATTCATTGAGATTTTCCCAGACCTGAAGCTTATTATTGGTAATTGCATAATGTCGGGCGTTTTCATTTGGTTCCACACCAAATACTTCTAATTTTTTATGCTTACAATAGGCTAAAAACTCTCCTGTGCCGCAACCAATATCCAATACTTTTGTTCCATGGATTTTTGATTTTATAATACCATATTTGCTTTTGATGGCAAATCGCCTTGCATATTTATATATTTTTGAAATCAAATCGCTTTTGTCTGCATTGTGAGAAATGTAATCGTTTGTTTGATAATATTTTACGATTTCGCTCTGGGTTGGCCTTGGATTAATAAACTTAAATCCACAAGTAACACATGTTTGGATAAAAAATACCTGCTTGGATAAAAAATGATCTGTTACTGGTAAAAAAGGCAGCAACGCTGTACTACCGCAAACCGGACAAACGACCAAAGTTTCCATATTAACGTGTTTCACGTGAAACATTATCGACCTATGTGAACAATAAGAACAGAGATATCCGCAGGCGAAACACCGCTGATCCTGCCTGCCTGCCCCAAAGTCCGCGGTTTTATTTTTATAAGTTTTTCCCGGGCTTCAAATGATAAAGCCCCGATTTTCATATAATCAAAATCTTCTCTCAGTGGAATACCTTCCAAAGAGACCATCTTATCGGCAACCTCTTGTTCCTTTTCTATATAATTTTCATACTTTATCTGAATTTCTGCCTCATCCAATATTTCTTCATTCACCCCCCCATAAGATGATACATAATCCTGGATTTTTATGGCCCCCTTCATTAACGCTTTCAATGAAATTTGAGGCCTCAGTAATAGGGTAGATACCTTTTGCTTTTGTTGAATCGTACTTGTTCCCAATTTCTCAAGCATCTCATTGATTTCTTCAGGATAGACATTTTCTGTTTTCAAATAGTGAATGAGATTATCAACTTTGCGATATTTTTCAACAACAATATCATTCCTTGACTTTGAGGCTAACCCCAAGGCAAATGATTTGGGCGTAATGCGTAAATCGGCATTATCCTGACGCAACAGGATCCTGTATTCGGCCCGCGAGGTAAACATTCTGTATGGTTCTTCTGTTCCTTTCGTAACAAGGTCATCAATTAATACTCCAATATATCCCTCTGACCGGTTCAGGACAAATGCATTTTTATTATTAATTTTCAAGTGTGCATTAATACCAGCCATTATTCCCTGTGCGGCGGCTTCTTCATATCCCGTAGTACCATTGATTTGCCCTGCAAAAAAGAGATTTTCAACGACTTTGGTCTCTAATGAAATTTTTAATTGAAACGGGGGAAAATAATCATACTCAATGGCGTATCCTGGCCTAAAAAATTTGGCATTTTCAAATCCCGATACCTTTTTTAATGCATCAAATTGCACCTCTTGGGGCAATGAAGATGAAAATCCGTTTACATAATACTCTACTGTATCCAAGCCTTCAGGTTCAATAAATAATGGATGTCTTTCCTTGGTATAAAACCGGTCAATCTTATCTTCCACCGAAGGGCAATAACGGGGTCCCCTGCCCTGAATCCTTCCCATATACATGGGTGATTTACCAAATCCTGTCCTGAGAACATCATGCGCTGTTGTATTGGTGTAAGTAAGGTAACAACTTTTTTGCTTACTCAATTCAGGCGTCTTGGTAAATGAAAATTTTTGAGGGTTCTCGTCTCCCTTTTGTTCTTCCATTTTACTAAAATCCAATGTCCGTCCGTCCACCCTTACAGGCGTTCCTGTCTTCATGCGTTTGACAATAAAACCATTTTTGATTAGGTTGCTTGTTAATTCGTCTTCAGATCGCTCTCCTATCCTTCCTCCAGAAAAACTTTTTTCTCCGATATGTATAATTCCGTTTAAAAACGTACCATTCGCCAATATCACACTTTTGCAGGTGAAAACATTTCCCAATCCGGTTCTTACTCCCCTTACTATTCTGTTTTCAACAACAAGCCCATTTACTGTATCCTGCCAAAAATCGACATTTTTTGTACCTTCAAGCATTGCTCTCCATTCCATTGAATAAAGAACCCTGTCGTTTTGAGCCCTAGGGCTCCACATCGCAGGTCCTTTTGAACGGTTCAGCATTCTGAACTGTATCATGGTTCTATCCGTAACAATTCCGGAATATCCCCCCATTGCATCTATTTCACGAATAATTTGCCCTTTTGCGATACCCCCCATGGACGGATTGCATGACATCTGAGCCATGTTCATCATATTCATGGTGATCAATAAAACTCTTGAACCCAGATTTCCCGCAGCAGCTGCTGCTTCACATCCGGCATGCCCTGCCCCGACAACGATAACATCGTATTCCTTCATTTTTTCTCCTGTTGTTCCACGTGAAACAAAATCTCCGGAATAGAGATTCTATTTTTTTCGAATTTCAGCAAGGTAGAAATCCTCTTTTTTTCTCATTATTACAACCTCTTCCTCCTTGTGATCATTATATCCCATTAAATGCAATACACCATGGATTATAACCCTGTTTAATTCCTCCTTCATTGTTTGTTTAAAAAGCAGTGCGTTTTCTTTAACCCGATCCACACTAATATATATATCTCCATCTATATCCCGCTTATTTTCGCTAAAATTAAAGGCAAGAATGTCAGTTAACAGTTTGCTTTTTAGATACTTACGATTTAATCCCTGTAAATATTGATCATTACACAAAACAATATTCAAATTTCCCTGTTCATATCCCTCACATTCAATAGTTTGTTTAACCCAGGATCGGATTTTTGATTTTTCCCGGATTATGAACTTGACTCCTTCGGTAAAAAATTGAATTTTTTTTTCCATTATTTCTTTTGAGATATATGTACCTTCTTTCCCCAATATTCCTTTAATTTTTCTATTCTCTGCAGTGATTTTTCATAATTAATACTGGTCACATAGAATACCAACAGAATACTCCATCCATTCAAGGAAATGGTCACCTCATCGGCCAGTGCTTTAATTATAAAGATTTCCTTCGATAACTTATGATTTCTGATAGCTTTGTCTAATTCATCCTCGCTGATCCCTGTCCTTTCAACCCCATTTTTCACTTTTATTTTAAAGATGAGTCCCGTCCTGTTGTGATCAAATGCAATCAAAATATTTCGATTTTCCTTCCTTTCCTCCAATGCAAAAAGTATTTCTGTGGCCTCAGTCACAGCCAATAAAATATTACCAAAATACTCATTGTTAATATTAAAATAGTCACAAATCTCTTCAACAAACCGTTCAATTTTCGGAATTTGTTTTTCGTTTTCAACGACTAATTCCCTGTATACGTTTTTCATATCACCAATTAAGTTTTAACATGTAATCGTTTACTTTACTTTTAAAAAAAGGATTTAGCCCTGGGAATATCAATTGAAGCAGTTCCTGGTCAGACCTCCTTTTTTCCTTATACTTAAATTCTGAAAAAGGGTTACCATAACTTGCATTTTTTGCTTCATTTGATTCTCTCTTTTCTTCCCGTTCCCTCATTTGTTCCGCTTTTTCCGATTCAAGCATCCGGGTTGTAATATCTTGTTGCCGTTTTATTGTCTCCTGGGTAATTCTTTTATTTATCAAATCGGTTTCATTCAATTCCATATTTCTCATGGCCTCTTTAAGTGAACCGCTTTCATTAACTCCTTTTTCCTGAAGATCATCCCTGTATTTCTGCATCTCATTGCGTATGGCCTCCTGCTGGGCAGCTAATTTTGCAATTTGCTTATTCATCGATGTTTCACTCAATTTGTTCCCTTTCCCATCTTTCTTAGCCTTTTCCATTCCGTTCTTTAATTGGTCCAATTGCTCTCCAAGCTTTTGCTGAAGGCTATTCAAATTTTTCATCGACCCTTTTCCGTCTGATTTTCCAGGCTTTTTACAAGCGTTCTTTTTTCCCTTGCCAGACATACTCATATCCATTTGCTGGTTCATTTTTTCTAACGACTCGCTCAATAACAATGCTAAATTGTTTATAGCAGTCATCGCTAATTGTTGCTGAGCAACAGCCGTCTTAATATTTCTGTTATTCATTGATTCTATCGCTAAACCAATATTACCTCTAAGCGCCGAAATTTCCCTTGAAATAATCGGTTGCAGCATTATTTGACGTTTTGCTATTTCATTGAGAGAATCTTCACTTCCTTTTAATTTATCGTTCATTCCTTTTTGTTGATCAATAACCCCATTGTATTTAGGATCAGTTTTTGAAATTACCTGCGTTGTCTTTATCAGTTCCTCCTGCTCATAGGATAGTCGTATGAGATTTTCAAGAATCATCCGAATCATTTCTGCATCTTCTTCAGCCTGCTCCATTTCATCCTCCTGCATAGATTGTTCTATCTCCATAGCCAGCTCCTTCATCTGCTCCGCAGCTTCCCTCTGCTCTTTTCCATTATCCTTTGATTTTTTTTCCTTCATATTGCGTTCAATCTGCTCTAACTTTTTTCCAATAGAGTCTTGCATATCAAGAGCCTTTTCCATATCCGGCTTATTTTCAACATTTTTACTTTCTTCGTCCAATTTTTTAAGCGTACTTTGAATCGTATCAGATCTGTTTCTGATTTTCTTTTGTTCTTTTTCCAGTAAGCCATCAGCGTTTTTCTCAATCTTGCTCTTTTCAGCTAACTTTTCCTGTTCATCCGCGTTTTCCCTCAGGTTATTCACCAATTTCTCAACCTTTCTGTCAAATTCAATTTGTTTAAATAATTCAAGGTTCCTGTCGAGCTGCTCTTCAATATCAGTATTTGTAAGCTTCATCTTCTCGATAAGTTCACTAAGCTTATTCTTATCCAGTTCATTCAACAGCTTTTTCATCTCCTCCATGATTTTCTTCATCTCATCCGTAAGGAGTTGATCCATTAATCTATTCAATTCGAGTTGCTTTTCAAGGATCCTTTCACTTGTATTCAGATATTTATTCTCATTTTCAATATTATTTAGATTCTCCTTTTTTATATTTTCAATATTCTTAAGTATCGATTCCTGTGATCTCAAGATCTCCTCCATTTTCCTTTTTTCTTGCCAGGTCAGGGTACTCTTTTCAACCATTTTCCTGCTTAAATCTTCCACCTCTTTCTTTAATTCTTCAGATTTCTTTAATCCCTTTTTAAAAGACTTTTCAATTTTTTCTTCCGTTTTTTCAGTTAGCGCTTCTATTTCCTCCAAGGTTGGCGGCGATATCATTTGAATTTCCGTTCGCGTCGATTTCGGTCCATTAACTCCATCGTTATCCCAAACTTCAAAATAATAGGATATTTGTTCTCCTTTCCCAAAACTCAAGGTTGATAAATCCATGGTATAATAGAAATTCTGGTTGTTAAGCATGGCCATAACGGGAATGTTAACCTGTTGCTGCCGGATAATGGCTGTATCGGTTTCATAACGCGTTTTATAGCTGAACAGTAATTTAGTAAAACCGTAATCATCTTTAATGACACCCTGGAAAAAAACCATGTATCGAAGAGCCGAATCGGATTCCTGATTAACGACGATAGACGGGTAACCATCTTTGATTACCGATATTTTGTAAAATAATGAATCCGAATTGGTTGAATAATTATTTATTGGTACAATGTTGTATGAATCCGACGATAGAAAACGTCGGTCAAGAGAAAACTTATTTCCCTCTGACTTTTTAAGAGACGTGGTTTCATTCAAAAAGGTAACACGTATCTCTTTGACATCCTTCGTATAAAAGGTCCATCTAATACCAGACCCTTCCGGGACAGAAACATCTCCTATATTTTCGAATGTTTCAGTTGGTTTGTTAACATACTTTGGATAATCCACCGTAAGATCAAAATTCAGAATGATGGGTTTTGGATATACCCTGATCTTGTACTCCTCGGATAAAATATTTCCTCCTTTAAGTTGAAAAACAATATCAGTTTGCAATGATTTAAAGGTATAGGAATGCAAATTTGCCTTTTCCTTTATCATTTTATAATTCATGCCGCCGCTCATCAGGTAAACCTCACCGGGAAGCTCTTCGCCTTTTACTTTAATTTTTAATAAATAATCATCTTGTTGTAATACGGTTAGTTCCTTGTTTAAAATTTCAAACCGGAATTTTGGTGGTTCAACAAAATTTGTATTAAATCGGACAATCCTTCTTGTTGGTTCAGAAATTAGTTTTGGTGAGATCAGTGCAAGCATCATTAATAAAATGATAGGAATCCCCACATATTTCAAATACTTTAGATTTTTACGCAGATTAATTGCACTTGAAAATTGGATTACTTTTAACCTTTCAATTTTTTGATCTATACTGGCTACCAGCAGTTGCGATTTTTCCTCACTTCTTTTATTGGCCCTAATCAACTGAAGCGTATTCAATAATTTATCTTCTATCTCCACAAAGTGTTCGCCGATAATTGCAGCAGCCTGATCATAACTTATAATTTTACCATATCTTAATAATTGAAAAACCGGTATCATTATAAATCGTACCAAAAAGAATAAGGTTGTAGAGATATATGCAATAAGAAAGGCGGCCCTGACGATCTGATTAAAATGAAATAAATACTCAATAAAAATGAGTACCAGGTATATCCCCCCCAGTGATGCAATCGAAAAAAGTATTCCTTTAATAAGTTTGTTCCGGTAGAATTTTTTTATAAACCGGTCCAGCTTTTTAATCAGTAGTTGATCGTTTTCCATTTATTTAGTCAGTTTCTAAACGATATGTTAAAAACATCCCCGTTTTTATATTTAATATAAAATATTCTGCAAAAGTACGAATATCCCCCCCAAGTTGGTGTAGCAACCCTAAGAATGGTTACATTTGTTTTTCACTAATTCAGGTTCTTATATGCCGGAAAAAATTCGTGTCCGCTTCGCCCCAAGTCCCACGGGTCCTTTACATCTCGGAGGGGTCAGAACAGCTTTATTCAACTACCTATTTGCCCGCCAACATGGCGGATCTTTTATCCTCCGTATTGAAGATACCGACCGACAACGATTGGTCGGAGGGGCAGAACAATATATCCTTGATTCTCTTTCTTGGTGCGGAATTACCTTTGATGAGGATATCCATAAAGGAGGTCTTTACGCACCTTATCGCCAATCGGACCGGTTATCGGTGTACAAAACCTACATTGGACGACTTATTGACCGTGGCCATGCCTATTATGCTTTTGATTCTCCGGCAGAACTGGACGAAATGCGCAGACGAGCCCAGGAAGTTGGTTCTGGCCAGTTTCAATATAGCTATCAATCGAGACCTCACCTGAAAAACAGCCTCAGTTTGTCCCCTAAAGAGGTTACAGAACGGCTTAAAAATCAGGATCCTTTTGTAATACGTATTCGTATTCCAGAAGATGAAGTTGTAATTTTTAAAGATATTATCCGGGGTGAAGTGAAAGTTCATACCAGTACTCTTGATGATAAGGTTCTTTTCAAATCGGACGGATTTCCAACGTATCATCTTGCCAATGTTGTGGATGACTACCTCATGAAAATAACCCATGTGATCCGGGGTGAAGAATGGTTGCCATCAGCGCCCATGCATTTACTTCTTTATAGATTCTTTGGTTGGGAAGAAAACATGCCCCAATTTGCCCATTTACCTTTAATCCTGAAACCCGATGGTAATGGTAAGTTGAGTAAACGGGACGGAGATCGCCTTGGTTTTCCTGTTTTTCCTCTTGCATATACCGATCCCGTTAGTAATGAAATTTTCCACGGGTATCGGGAAGATGGATATTTGCCTGAGGCATTCATTAACATGCTTGCGTTGCTTGGCTGGAACCCGGGAACAGAAAAAGAACTTTTTTCAATGCCTGAATTAATCAACACTTTTTCTTTAGAAAAAGTGGGGAAACACGGTTCGAAATTTGATCCGGAAAAAGCCAAATGGTTTAATCATCAATATCTTTCTCAAAAACCATTGGTTGAATTACTTATACTTACAAAAAATCTTTTAAAAGAGCATTCTGTTTCATCCCCGGACGACTATATTTTAAAGGTTCTTTCTTTAACCCGGGATCGTGCTATTCTGGTTGGTGATTTATGGAAAAATTCATGGTTCTTTTTTCAGGCTCCTCAAACGTATGATGAACTGTCAGTAACCAAGATATGGCAGCCACCAACAAGCGCTATAGTCCGGGATTTTGCAAAGGAAGTTTCATCTTTTGTTGAATTTACCGAAAAACAGCTACATGAAGCTGCAACGGTTTTTACCCGGTGTAGGGAAATTAAGATGGGAATGCTAATGACCCCCCTTCGTTTATTGATGGTAGGATCAAATCAGGGTCCTGGAATTATGGATATTATTGAGATTTTGGGTAAGTCTGAATTTTTATCCAGAATTGAATCAGGACTGAACAAATTGGATTAATTGTATTCAGGAAAGTCGGTCATGGATCAGATTTTCCATGATATTGAAAGGTAAAAAAGCAGCAATCCGAAGTTTCAGGTTGTTGTGGATTCGATATAGATGGCGAGGCCGGGGAATCACTGAAATTTTATAAACAAATTCTGCTGCTGTTACGGTAGAAATAGCCTTACCGATTTCCATTCCGGCTTTAGTAGAAAATTTATTGAATTGTTTACTTAAAAGGAGATCCCCATTTTCTGCTTTGAGCTGTCGCACCTGCTCAAGCAATAGGGTATCAATAGTGCCCGGACGTACTACCGTAACATCTATTCCCAAAAATTTTAATTCCTGTCTGAGAACCCGTGCGTATCCTTCAAGCAACTTTTTTGATAGTGGATAGGGCATAAAAGGAACGGTAATGTTCAGACTTTCGCTGCCAATGTGAACAATCCGGCCTCCCGGTTTTTGCAGTATCGGGAGAAAAATCTGATTGACCCGATAAGCCCCGAAGACATTTACTTCAAAAACTTTTTGAAAGTTTTCCACCCGTTTTTCACTAAAAGAAAAATACCGGTCAATACCGGCATTGTTAATGATGAGTTGAATGGTCGTATTTTCAGCTTTTAAACATCTGTAAACTTCATTTACAGAATCATTGCTGGTAATGTCCATTTCAAAACTCCGGATACCAGAAATAGCCCTGTTGTCGTCCTGCTCTATGGGCACAACATCAGTAGCAATCACATTCCATCCCTTCTGATGAAAAACCCCTGTTAAAGATTTTCCCAACCCTCCAGCAGCCCCTGTAATAAGAACCAACTTTTTCATTGCCCTCCCCCTATTTTTAATGATCTTTTTACCTACAACAGTTATTTACCGTTTATGGTCCTTCTTTTAATCATATTAAAAAATCCAACTATTTAGTGTCAGCAAGAAAACTCAACTTTTTTGAACTCTGGGTCTGAGTTTAC
>DYSN01000129.1 GCA_020718205.1 Draconibacterium orientale | reverse complement strand
GGCACAATTTGCTCCGGAATAAGTGGCACAACTTGCTCCGGAATAGGTGGCACAATTTGGAGCGGATTATCCACACTCGCTCTTGCTTCGAAGAAATTCCAGCTGTTCCAGCCCATGGGAGGCGTTAGAGCCAAAGAATCCCACGCAGAAAATGTTGGTTGTGCTTGTGAAACGAAAGTAGATACAATGCTAATATACAGCGTGATAAATGACTTTTTAAGTGTCATAATTCCCCCATTTTTTCAATGTAGAAAGATAAAAATTATTCTGGTTGGTTTTTGAATGACATATGGAATATAATCTCAGGCCAAAACCCAAATCAATATCTCCTGTTTTTCAATTAAAAATCCGAAATTTGAAACCATAACTCCATTAAAATCATCCTTATGCCAAAGTTCATCCTTGCTTCTCTTTTTACCATAGCTTTTATGTTAGTTTTAAATGCTTTTGCTCAATCCGATGCTGCCTTCTGGAAGTTGAATGAACAGGGCGGAATAACCCGGCTAGTAGCAGAAACACCCGCCTTTACAGACCATATAGAAATGAGCGGGAAATTTATTTCGGGGGTAATCAGATACGGAGTTAACGAGAAAAAAGAGTTGTATTTGAGCCGCGATTTGGTTTGGCCCATGCTGCGAACCATCCCCAACAATACCCACGGAAGCCTCATCAGAACTCAGAATATCAACCCGGTTTTGCTTATTTCTGTCAATCACCAACCGGTGGAAAAGGAAACAGTGGAATCATTTAGTATCCATGGAAAGCTCGTGATAACCAGCAACATAAACAATAAACTCCAATTGGAAAGAACCTTGTTTCCATCGGTTGACAAGCCCGCATTTTTCGAGAAATACGAGTTCACCAATACAACCGACAAAATCATCTGTCTTGTACTTCCTGAGCTCAATATCACCCAGGAAACTTCAGCCTCCGAAGGGGTTGGGGGAAGTTATAAAATACGGGTTCAATCCGCCAACTCTGGAAATTTCAGTCTCCAGCCTCAGGAAAAAATAGTCTGGTTTGTTAGTTTCTCTGCCCTTCCGGTTGCAGGGGAAGATTTGGTTTTGATTCCGGAAAATGAGCTTGCCATGAGGGAACAATTGGTTCTCCAATGGCGGCAAAAGCTGGTGCTTCATACCCCCGATTCTATCCTGAACACCATGTTCTCCTTTGCCAAAATTCGTGCTGCCGAAAGCATTTTCCAAACCCGGCAAGGGCCCATGCACGGGCCGGGCGGATTGCGCTACTATGCTGCCATCTGGGCCAACGACCAGGCCGAATACATCAATCCGTTTTTCCCCTTTCTGGGCTACAACTATGGCATAGAATCGGCCTTAAACGCATTTAGACATTTTGCCCGTTTCATGAATCCGCAATACGAACCCATTCCCAGCTCTATTGTGGCCGAGGGGTTGGATATTTGGAACGGAGCAGGCGATCGGGGCGACGCTGCCATGATTGCTTATGGAGCCTCGCGATTTGCCCTGGCTCTTGGCGACGAGAAAACAGCCCGTGAACTTTTGCCACTGATTGAATGGTGCTTAGAGTATAACCACAGAAACATGAATGCCCGGGGCGTAGTAAACAGCGATACCGATGAGCTGGAAGGACGCTTTCCGGCGGGCACTGCCAATCTTTGTACCTCGTCGCTCTATTACGATGCCCTGAATTCGGCAGCTATGCTTGCAGATGACCTCCTCCTCGATAAAAATCTGGTAAAAGACTATAAATCACGTGCCAATAAGTTAAAAGCGAATATCGAATCCTGGTTTGGTCATCAGGTTCAAGGGTTCGAAACCTACAGATATTACGAAGGAAACGAAAAACTTCGCGCATGGATTTGTATACCGCTAACGGTTGGTATTTTCGATAGAAAAGAAGGCACCATCAATGCGCTTTTTTCTCCGGATTTATGGACCGGCGATGGCTTGGCCACCGAATCGGGCGACAAAACCTTTTGGGATCGGTCCACGCTTTATGGCTTGCGAGGGGTATTTGCGGCAGGCGACACCGAAAGAGCTCTGGGGTTTTTGCAATACTACTCCAAACGCAGGCTTACAGGAACTCATGTGCCCTATGCCGTTGAAGCCTTTCCCGAAGGAAATCTGCGCCACTTGTCGGCAGAAAGTGCTCTCTATTGCCGCGTTTTCACCGAAGGGCTTTTTGGAATCCGTCCCACATCGCTTTCGGGCTTTCAGCTGACCCCTCACCTTCCCGATTCCTGGAATTTCATGTCGCTGGAAAATATTTCGGGCTTCCAGACCCAATTCAGTATCAACATTACCCGCGAAAAAGAGAAGATAAGGGTTCGGGTGCTCGAAGGCGGGCAGATTGTAACAGACAAATTAGTGAAAAATGGATCGCAATTGGAGGTGATATTCTAACCCATTTCATCATCTAACCATAGGAAATTGGGGGTTTTTTATTCGTCAGGAAAGCAAATAAAAATCAGTTTTTTGGTTTCGGGGGATTGTAAACATTGAAATACTTGGGATTCTTCACATCGTCGGACAGGTTGTAAATTTCCTGAACCTTGCAAAGCAACGACTCAAAATCGATGTTCATATCCTTGAGAATTCCGTTGCGCATATCGTACATCCAGCCATGAACCAGCGGATAGCCTTTGCGAAGGTAGCTTTCCTGAATGGCTGCTGTTTTAATTACGTTTAAACATTGCTCTTTCACATTCACCTCCGACAACCGATCCATTCTCAAATCCACATCATCTATACCATCGAGCTCCAGCTTGTGAAACCTGTACACATCGCGGATATTCCGCAACCAGTTGTCGAGAACCCCAAAAGAATGGGGCAACATGGCTGCCTTGAGTGCACCGCAACCATAATGACCGCAAACCACAATATGTTTCACATCGAGAACCTCCACAGAGTATTGCAAAACCGACATCATATTCATATCGTTATTGGCCACAACATTGCCAATATTTCGGTGAACAAACAAATCGCCCATGGCCAACCCCGTAATTTCGTTGGCAGGTACACGGCTATCGCTGCAGCCAATATAGAGATAATCGGGGGTTTGTTGCTCATAATGACGCGAAAAGAAATCTTTATCGGCATTGTTTTTATCGGCTACCCACTTCAGGTTATCGTGGAAAATTTTATAATATTTTTCGTCTTTCATAAATATTCTGCATTTGTTTAATTGATGCTTTAGGTTGCTATTTTGGTCTGGACAAATCTAAGTAATTTTTTAAAAAAATATGTCAAAAAGGATGTAAATGCGTTAAGAATTGAATAATAAAAAGCGATAATAAGGGATGAATCAAGATGCAAAAACAATGGATTTTATATCTGCAAATTATTTAGAATACACTACCAATAAGGGATTCAGACATCCGTGATAAGTACTTCCTTTTTCGGTAAAATATTTTTCTGCTACAACACCAGTAAAATAATTTTTATATATTTGGCTTAACAAGCACATAACCGAAGTATAAACAAGCATTTAATATCAAATATTCAAAAAAACCCACAACCTCATGAACAAAATTTACCTTTTAATTCTGGCGGCTTTGATGCCTTTTTTTGCTTTGAGCCAAAAACAACCTAAAAACAAAATGAAATTTGGTAAAGTTTCGGTCGAAGAACTCCAAATGACCCAATGTGCCATAGACAGCACTGCCGATGCAGTAATATTGGGAGAATTTTATTCCTATTCGATCGAAAACATCCCCAATATGGGTTTAAAACTCAATCTTGAAATGTTTAAAAGAGTTAAGATTTTAAACTCAAACAGCATCAACAACTTGTCGAATTTTCAGTTTGAATTGTATCCAGACGCATCTCGCATCAACTATTTTAAAGCCGTGACCTATAATCTGGAGAATGGTCAGATTATTGAAACTCCATTAGATAATGAGAGCAAGTTTATTGAGGAAGACGGCGATTGGCAAATCTATAAATATGCCTTCAACAATGTGAAAGAAGGCAGTGTTCTCGAATATAAAGTCAATATTCAATCGTCCTTTATCGTCGATTTTCCTATTTATTATTCACAGACCTCCTACCCCATTGTTTGGACAGAGCTCTATGTTTCCTATCCGGAACTTATTGATATGAAATACTTTATCAGTGGACAGGTTCCTTTGTCCTATAGCAGCAACGACAGAATCAATGGTATAATCTCCGATTTGTGGATTTTTCAGAATGTTCCGGCCCTGAAACAGGATAATTTCTCTATTGATGTAAAAAACTACTTCAGCAAGATAAAATATGAGCTTCGCCGCATAGCTGTTCCGGGGGTTTATTACAAAGAATACACCAACTCCTGGAACGAAATATCGAAAGACTTAATTGAATCGGATCATGTGGGCGAACTTATCAAGAAAAAAAACTACGTGCAGGACATTGTGGCTGCTGTGAAGGCCGATACTACCTGTAAAACAGTTCAAAGCAAAGTGAACCTATCC
Organism: Draconibacterium orientale; assembly: GCA_020718205.1. GTDB lineage: Bacteria > Bacteroidota > Bacteroidia > Bacteroidales > UBA12170 > UBA12170. The sequence continues at coordinate 4,995 of DYSN01000129.1, read as the reverse complement.
AAAAAACTCATCAATACTCAATATCAGTGGAATTCTGTAAACAGGCTTTTCCCTACCTGGGAGTTTAAAAATGTAATTAAAGAAAAATCGGGGAATTCGGCCGATTTGAACATCCTTCTTCTCGCCACACTAAAAGAGCTCAATATACCCGCCAAACCAGTGGCTCTCAGTACGCGTAGCCACGGAATGGTTGTTGCCGAAAACCCATCGACCAAAGATTTAAATTACCTCATAACCACCTTCGAAGCCGATGGTAAACGATTTTATGTTGATGCTGCAACCGATTACTCTGGCATCAACCAATTGCCCGAAAAATGCATTAACGGCAAAGCCCTGATTCTCGACCTTACCAACCCCGTTTGGGCCGATATTACAGCAGGTGAGAAATATAACCGTAAAGTTTTGGTGAAAGTAAATCTGGACGAATCTCTCATGATATCAGGTAATTATCAATCGAAAGAATCGGGATATGCTGCCCAAAAAATCAGGCGGGAAATTTTTGAAGAAGGAAGTGAATCGGAATATATATCCCAGCAAAAAAACAGTTATGCCAATTACGAAATAGCTGATTATACGCTAAAAGACGTCCCCAATTATGAGAAACCCGTGGCTGTAAGTTTTAACTTCAACTACACACAACCCGTCGGCGATATGGGGGGATTTTACACCATCGACCCCATCCTTTTTAAGGATTTTAGTGTAACCCCGTTTGTTAAGGAAACCCGCGAAGTCAATATAGACTTCATCTACCCCATGATTCTCGACTATACCTACATTTTAACGCTTCCCCAGGGCTTTACCATCGAAGAGCTCACCACGCCACAAAAAGTTACCAATCCCGACAAAACCATCAGCTTTAGCTATAATGTGGTGGCCAATGCCAATACCGTTACCTTCAATGTGAAGTTTCAAATTGACAGAACCACCTATGCCATTGGCCAGTATGAAGAGGTGAAATCGTTCTTTGAGCTCTTCATTAACAAACAAAACACTCCACTCATCATTAAAAACAACTAAATGTATTTCAGAATTTTTCTCTTTGGCTCCATCTTATGGTGGAGCCATTTGGCTGTGTTTTCACAATCTGAACCCAACCATTTCTATCTGGGAAAAGGTGAAGTTACCAATATCCACACCGATGCTGTTTTGCGAAATTCATATACACATCTGGATATTATTTCGCCAGATAAACTCACCATGAGCGTGGAATATGCCATGACCATTCTCGACAACGAAGGCAAATCGCTGGGCAATGTGGTGATTCCCTACACTAATTTCTCGCACATTAAAAAGGCAGACGTCTGGATTTACGACGTGAATGGTAAAATGTTAGAGCACAAATCGATGCGCGACTTATACGACATAAGCTATACCGGATCGAACTTTTTCTCCGATTTACGGCTCAAGGTATTTGTACCACAAATTAAGCAAACCCCCTACACGGTTCATTATAAATACGAAGCTGATATAACCGACTATATCCATCTTCCCTCCTGGCATCCGCAGATGAGTTCCAGCATCTTTGTGGAAAAGGCAACGCTTCGAATCTCCAACCACAGCAATTCCGACTATAACACCTACCTTTTCAATATTCCCGATTCATCGGTGGCTCTTGAGTACAGGGATAAAATAACAACCTGGGAAATCACCCGTTTGCCTTCGTTCATGTTGGAGTCTTTTGGTCCATCGGAATCCGACCAACTCCCGCGAATGGAAATTGTTACCGACCAGTTTCAGGTGGAAAGTTATAAGGGCAAATTCGATAGCTGGAACAGCTTTGGCCAATGGATTGCCCATTTAAACAGCGGCAGAGATACCCTGAGCTCCCAAACCGAAAATTATATCAGAAAGCTTACGGATACCATTCCGCAACCACGCGAAAAAGCCAAAGCCATCTACAAATGGATGCAAAAGGAAACCCGCTATGTGAGTATTCAGCTGGGGGTTGGGGGTTGGCAGCCATTTACCGCCACCGAAGTTGACCAGAAAAAATATGGCGACTGCAAGGCCCTCACCAACTATACCAAATCGCTGATGGATGTGGTTGGATTGGAATCCTATTATTCGCTGGTTTATGGCAGTGAAGATGACAGCCCCGTGGAGCCACAGATGGTCTATAACCAGTTTAACCATGTGATTCTCTGCATGCCCTTCGATGGCGATACCACCTGGGTGGAATGTACCTCCGACCACATGCCATTTGGCTTTATTGGCGATTTTACCGACGACCGTTTTGCCTTGCTTGTAAAAAATGACTCGGGGAAATTGGTAAAAACCAATTCCTATCCCGCTGAGCAAAATCTGGCAGTAAAGAAAATAACCATCGACTTCCTGGAGGAAAATACCATTCATGGAAAACTCGAAGCTCAATATCACGACCTTAAAATTGAACAGAAATTAGCACAAATTGAGCGCCCCTTAGCCGAGCAGAAAGAGAATTTCTACAATCAATATCATGTTAATGGATTGAAATTAAATACTTTAGATTATACACTCTTAGACAGTGTTCATCCCACTATCACCGAGAGTTGCGATTTTACCGTAACGAATGTTTCGTCGGTGGTGGGAAAGAAAATCATTACACCTTTGAACCTTTTCCGACAAAACCAAAAGCGAATTGCTGCCGACAAAAACCGAATTCAGGACATTATGATAAAACGGGGCTATACAGAAACCGACACCATAGTGATGAATATTCCTGGTCACATGAAAGTTGCGGGACTTCCGCCCGAAAAAACAATAGAATCGGATTTTGGAACTTATCATTCAAGGGGTTATACAAACGAAAATCAGTTTATCTACATACGAACCAAAAGACTCAATCAGGGGCTTTATCCGCCGGAACGGTTCGAAGATTTCCGCAATTTTCTAAACAGCATGATGGATGCTGACTACCAAAAACTGATGCTCGAAGCTATTTAACTACTATGCCTTTCCAGCTTTTCTCCGCCGCTCGTAAAGCACAATGGAAACTCCCAATACAACAAAAAATACTACTCTGAAAACGAGGCTCCATTCCATGGCCGATTGTATATAGTAAATAATATACACCATGGTGGGATAGAGCAACATGGGCCAGACTTTATAGGGAATGGGATAGTATTTTTTTCCGTAGAAATAGGTGAGCACCGTGGGAATTAAATAGGCTGCAAATACCGACCATGCTGAGCCCATCATGCCAAATCGGGGAACCAGAATGATGTTTAATGCAATGCTGGTAACTGCCCCAATAATGCTGAACCAGGCGCCGTAAATGGTTTTATTGGTAAGTTTATACCAAAAACTCAGGTTATAATTTACCCCCAGAATTAAATTCCCCATGAGTAAAATGGGTATCACAAACAATCCATCGCGATATTCTGTTCCCACAAAATACTTAATTACATCGAGAAACATCACCGTGGCTAAGAAGATGCCCGAGCCAAAAATAACAAACCAATGCATCACCTTGGCATAGGTTTCGCGGGCATTGTGGTTGCGCGATTCGGCAAAGAAAAAAGGATCGGCGGCATAGCGAAAGGTCTGAATGAACAAAAGCATGATGACCGCAATCTTGGTATTGGCTCCATAAACTCCAAGTTGATGCATGCTTTCTTCGGCAGTGCCGGAATAAAAAACAGGCAACAATATCTTATCCATCGAAATGGGGATTAATCCGGTGATATTCACCACCAAAACCGGCAAAGTATAGGGCATCATGCGTTTCCATATATTCCAGTTAAAGCCAAGTTTAATGTGCTTATAAATGGGCAACATCATGGCCATGGTGATTCCGCTGGCTATCAGATTCGAAATAAAAACATAACTCACAAGCATTTCCGGATTAAAAATTGAGTTCACAAATCCATAGAGCCAGTGACTTTCTCCCTGAGCCATCACCCTGGGACAATAGAGAATAAAAAACAGGTTTAAACTCAGGTTTACAAAAATATTGATGAGTTTGAGCCCGGCAAAATTAAAGGCTTTGTTTTGCTGCCTGAGCCAGGCAAAAGGAATGCTGGTGAGTGCATCGAAGGCAATGATGATGATGAACCAACTCACAAACTCCACATGGGCTTCGTAACCCAGAGCCCCGGCAATGGATTCGCGACTAAACCACGAAACAATAAGAAATACAAAGGTGCTCACCAACAGCGCAATGGATGATGTGGACAGAACCTGCTTTTTATCGTTTTCGGTTTCCGAAAACCTGAAAAAAGTGGTCTCCATACCATAGGTAAGCAGGGCAAAAAGGAGCGCCACATAACTGTACAACTCAATCACCATACCATATTCGGCTGCAGGCAAATTGTAGGTATACAACGGAACCATTAAATAGTTGAGCAATCGCCCCACTATGCTGCTCAACCCGTAAACAGCGGTTTGTCCCAAAAGCTTTTTTAACGAACTCATGGCGCAAAGGTAAGTTTTTTGAATCAACGGGCCGTAAATAACTCCATCCTTCAACAAACCCTGTTGTTGCAACGATTATCCCCGGATTGTCGTGTTTTTTATACTCAGAAGTATAATACTACATTAAAAGCAGACCACAGGATAAATAGAAAAAATGATAATTTAAACCATGGAAAATACGAAATCAAACCAAAGAAAATATACCTCGGCATATAAGTCACAGCTTTGCCATTCACAACCGTGAAGCCTTGATTGACATGCGCTACATACGGAGCATGATTGGGCACTCGGGCAGCAAAACCATCGTCCCGAAACTTTCGGGATTTACACCCCTATCACCAGCAAAAAACTTGTATTTTTTAATGGCCCCGCGGACAGATTAGATATTTAGAAGTTAACTACATTTGCCTACAATAAAACAATTTTTATAAAACCAAAACGGAGTGCATAAGTCGGAATTGGGGGTGTGCACTAGTTATGCAACATAATGAGAACAATTCTCGAAAAAAAAATAATATAAATTCTATGAAAAAGGTAAATTTTTTAACACTAGTGTCATGTCAACAGTCATATGACGGATAAAGTCTTTTCAACTTGATTCGG
>DYSN01000296.1 GCA_020718205.1 Draconibacterium orientale | reverse complement strand
TCATTTTTCTCCTTTCCCTTGACTTCCCACTTCATCTGTGCACGCTTTGTTGGCTTGCCTTTGCGCCACGACTACTCTCTTTTTACCTTAACTTCGCCAATCATTTCAAGATATACAGGCAAGTTATCAAACGGAATGTTTCTTCCTGTTTCTCGATGTACCTTTTCTGCATACCGAATTAAATTTTCGCTTGCTTCATCTACTACAACTACAATAATAGTGGCTGAATATGCGGGCAAGTTTTTACCTTTCCATAAACCTACTTCAGCCTTCCAGCGCCCATTACTAAAATCGGGAATAGGTGATTGATACCAATAACGAATTGGATTTGGTGTCTTTGTTAAAAGACGAAGTGTTTTTCCAGATTCGGGTTTAACTTCATATTCGCCAGAAACTTCGATAAACATATCTTCTTGCTCGCTGTAAAAAGATTGTTCTTGCGCTGGCTTGTCAATAGAAATGCCATACGAATTATTTTTACCACTTTTTGCAATACCGATATTTTTGGATAAAGCCTTTTTGCCTTCTGGCTTTTCGCCAATTTTCGGCGGATAAAACGAAATTTCACGTCCTTGTAGAAAAGCGACTGTATAAATTAAGACTGTGGCAATAACAACCACGCTAAAAGCAATGAGCAAAACCACTGCGGATATTGAACCACTCGACAACCACTGGAAGAAATCAGCCATAAATATTCCCTTTGCTTTTGCTCACAATTTTCTCAACGTAATTACGGACTGGCAAGCCAACTATGTGTTATATAAGATTTGTTGTAAAACACCCTTGTGCGGGGTATTATACAGACTAATTCCGTATAACATACTATGTGTAAATTATACGCTCATCCCAACAAACAGGTTAATAAAATTGTTTTCTTAAGCGGTTGAACCTGACCTCGCCATCCTCACAATATCCTGAGTCACCACCTTTGAATTCATAATGAAAGTATGCAACGCAGGGACTGTTTGCATGGGAACACTCGGCAAAAGCGTCTCCTTCACTGTCAGCAAGCCATCGTTGGGTTCCTCCCCGAAAGGCGAATACCGTCCGCGCGGACCTGCGATCCCGGCGTAAATTTTTGTCGGCACGCTGGGCAGGGGCAATGATTCCATGAATTGTCTGTCGGTCAGGACATGTCCTATTTCCCCCATAAAAAGTCGGATCAAGCGGCGACGGGCAAAGTTACGCGCCGCCCTGGTTACCTGAGTCGGTGGCGCGAGAAAAAAACAGGCTGTCGGTTAATGGGTCAATCTCGGCAGTGTGGCGCGCGTTAGAACTGTCCCAAGCGAATGTCCCACAATAATATAGTCATTGGTTTGGGCGCGCTTCTCGATAAAATTTTTATAGCGTTGAATACACTCGTCCCATTGTTCAAAGGTCACCGAATAGCCAAAAAGATGGGGACGAATGCCAAACATCCGCAGGCGCGCCGCCAAAATGGACATGGCGGCTGGCGTGCGTCCCATGCCGTGAATCAGAATTGCATCCATTTTCATTTCTCCATTCAATTTCATACAAACAAGATTATACGCCCGCCCCATCCGCAGAACAAAACCTAATGAAACTGTAATCCAAAACTAATCCATCCCAAAGGCAGGCATCTTCTTTTCTGGTTATAATACCCAAATGGACTTTTTCCTTCCCCAAAGCA
>DYSN01000035.1 GCA_020718205.1 Draconibacterium orientale | reverse complement strand
AAAACATTGAGTTTATTCAGGTTACCTAATTGTGTCGGCAAAATTCCTGAAAACTGATTATTTGACAGCATAAGGTATTTCATTTGAGTGAGATTCCCTATGGCTGATGGAAGGGTTCCGCTAAGATTATTTTGAATTACGATAACTTCCTGCAATGCAGTGAGGTTGAATAATTCTGCAGGTAAACTTCCGGTAAGCTGATTTGTATTTAGGTTTAGCCCCTCAAGAACCGATAAATTTCCAATAGAAGCTGGTATTTCTCCTGTGAGTTGGTTCATGTATAATTCCAATGTTGACAACCCTGTGCAATTGCCAATTTCTGTGGGGATAGAACCTGTCAGGCTGTTGTTACTTAGTTTTAAAATATTCAGTTCGGCAAGCAAACCTATTTCGGTAGGGATTTGACCTGTCAGGTAATTGTTTTCGAGCAATAGCTCATTGAGACTCGTCAGCATTCCGATAGAAACTGGAATTTCTCCTTGCAAAGCATTTCCACTAAGTCGCAGAAAATCTACATTTACCAAATCGCCAATTTGCTCTGGAAGGATTCCGTTGAGATTATTTTCTTCTAAATTCAATGCGATTACCTTGCCTTCGCCGTTGGTAACTACACCAAACCAATTACTTAGGGGTTCGTCCGATAACCAATTGGTATTATTGTTCCAGTAATCCCCATTTGTTGCGTTGTAAAAAGTTTCAAGCGCGTTTTTTTCAGATTGAGATTCAAAATTATAATTACCAGTGTTGCAATAAAAATGGACAGTATAATCGCCTGTGGTTATTGGAATATTAGCTCCATCCTGAATGGCTGTTCCTGTGGGAAAAGTATTGCTTCCCCAATTGTAAGCCCATTCATTGTTGGACCGGAATTTAATTTCATTGGTGCCCGAATTGGAAAAGTCAGTAAACCAGTGATACGAGTTATTGTCATCTCTGGTCATGGCATGATCCACTCCCTCATTCCCCCAGTTATTGAAGGTTCCCACCAAACCTATATTGCTGCAATACACCGGATTGAGTTGTTCAACTAAGAAATCATCGAAATACAATTCATTATTGCCGGCCAGCTGACTGGCAAAAAAGTTGATACAACCCAATTGATTTAATCCTTGAGTACCATTGGTGAGATTACTCCAGTGCCAACTGTGAATCTCGTTTCCATTATTACGGAAGGTAGCCCAATCGTTATCTAAATCCACAATCACTTCCATATTATTCCATCCATCGTGCCAAAATGTAAAATCCACAATTTCGGCACCATTATCCAGTTGACCCAGTGCCCCATCCAATAAATTGATTTTAACCGCCACTTCTTCACCATGGTTATCGTTATGCTGAAGCAGAAAATATCCATTCTTTCCTGTGGGTATAAAAGCTAAGAAATTGATGCGATGTCGGCCCGATGTCTGATTTCCAAAGGAATAAAACACATTGCTCAAACCATCAATTTTAACCGAGTTTGGAGTCGATTGAGCATGTACATCAGATATTAAAGCATCTTCCGTTGAACCTGGCATATTGTTAAAAGTAGTCCAGGCATTGTTTACCACTGTTAAATATTCCCCCGATGTGTAACCATCGAAAGATTGGGTCTGGCTCACCGCATCCTGAACTATTACAACCACAGAATCAACCTGTAGCGTAAAATTAAAGTAGTCTGGATTGGTCACTTCCACATTCATATAGTAGATTCCGGCGGGGGTTAAAGTGGCCAGAATACTATTTCCCGAAGTCGTCGATTGGTAGACCCCTCCCAGGTACCAAGCATAACTACTTCCCACTACATCGTTGTCAAAATCAAGCTTAACCTGCCCGGTAACATTGGTTGATAAATAGGTTGTATCGTTGGCGTGAATGGTTTTTTGCGGGTCGTAGGTGCAGGCTGGCGAAGCATTCTGAAGATCTTCGAAAGTAAAGAAATTGTTGCTGATATTATAGCTTGATATACCAAGCATGCTAAACTCTTGGGGCAGAACAGTAAAATTATTATTGCTGATATCAAGTGCAGTTAGTGCCGAAAGATTTGATATTGAGGTTGGAATAGACCCTTTGAGCATATTTTGCTGTAAAAAAAGCTCGTGGAGATTGCCAAGGTTTCCTATATCCGATGGAATAGTCCCTGTGATTTGATTTCCAGCTAATTCCAGTTTGGTCAAGTTTAAGAGCGATGTTATAGATGGAGGAATTACACCGGTAAATTGATTCCAACCGATAATGACTACACTCAAATTAGTTAAACCGGTAAAAAAATCAGGAATTTCACCTGTAAAAGTATTAACGCTCAGACCCATAACCTGGAGATTACTGCAATTCCCCAATGCTTGTGGAATTTCGCCTGAAAGCTGATTGCTCCATAGAAGGAGCTCGGTTAAGCTACTAAGGTTTCCAATTTCGGTGGGAATCGTTCCGGTTAACAAATTTGAACCCAAATCCAGTATCGACAAATTTGACAAGCTGCCAAATTCGGGGAGAATACCCCCCGTGAATTGGTTATGGTTGAGATATAATTTGGAGAGATTGGCTAATTGGCTAAAAGAAACCGGCAGAGTTCCGGAGATTGTATTATTACTTAAATCAAGTTCCTGCAAATAGGATAAATCGCTTATTTCTGATGGCAAACCCCCTCCTATGTTGTTTCCATTCAAATAAATTCCTGTCACGTGGCCATCCATGTTGGTTGTTACCCCATACCATGTATCAAAAGGTTGTTCCGAAGCCCAATTGGTACTTGTTGTCCAGCTTTCACCATCCAGCGAATCGAATAATGAAATCATTGCACTTTTCTCGTTATCGGGTAATATTTCAAAGGAATCCACAAACCCAATACTTTGAACCGATGTACTTCGAAATTGAACAATCGCAGCCTTTTGCGCTTCGGAATTCTGAAACACAAACCCCTCTGCCACTAAAACATTATTGATTTTAGCATTGTATTTTTTGGTATACTGATTGATAAAAATTTCCACATAATACCATGTGTTAGCTTCATATGCAGTCAGAGTCTGACTATTAGCACCATTGTAGGCAGAAATATATCCATTATATTGAAAAAACAAGGTAAGTAGCAAATTATCCGACTGATCCTTAACATGAAACTCAACTGCATTGGTATTGGTTTGATTTGCCCGCATGGCAAATGCAATTTTTAAGGCATAGGGATCTATAGTTCCAAAATTTTTTGTAAGCTCATAACTATCAGTTCCTTGAAAAGCGGAAGAACCCTGATAAACTGGATAGTTTGTTACCATGGCATTTCCCGTTTTGGTCCAATTAGATAAATTACCCGATTCAAATCCATCTGTAAAAGGTATTTGACCATGAAGACTAAAAGCAGGTAATAAAAATGCGACGAGTAAATAAGTAAGAATCCTTTTCATAATGATGCGTTTAAAATTTTAAAATATCCTGACAAAACTCATAGATAAAAAATATAATTATTTAAATATCAATACTTTAAATATATTGAACATACTCACACGCAAGTGAGTGGTTAAATATACTAAAAATACATGACCATTTCTCTTTTAACTGACTTTTTTTTAACAATTTAGAAGCGATCACATCTTGTGGTTTTCTCACAAAAAACCAAATTTTACGAGCCATTTTTCTAAAAAAAATAACCCTATATAAAATATATATTGTAGATATATTTATTTGAAGGAAAAGAAAAAAAATGTACTTTTAGAAACAGATTTCACTATCATGGAAACAATGTACAAAACCATCATTTTAGATGATGATTTACAAATCAGATTGCTGCTGGAAAACCTGATTACCAAAAAGATACCACAACTTCATTTGGTTGGAAAAGCTGACAGCGTAAAAACCAGCGTTGAAATAATTGAACAGGAACAGCCCGATTTGGTATTTATGGACATTGGCTTCCCCGACGGCGATGGGTTCGATATTATCGATAAAACCGAGGAGCTAAAATACGATGTCATCTTCATTACGTCTCACGACCAGTTCGCCATGAAGGCTTTTGAGTATAAAGCCATTCACTACCTCAAAAAACCCATCATGCCCGACGAGGTCTTTAAGGCGGTCGACAGGTTTTTTGCTTCTAAAATTCAACCCGAAACCCTAAAACACCACAAAAAATCCGAAAACCTACTCCTTCAGGACGAGCCCCGACTCATTATCCCTGGAATCGACGGCCTGAGCATAGTAAAAATTATGGACATTATCCGTTGTGAAGCATCGGATGTGTACACGATTTTCTATATGAAAAATAGTAAAAAACTCATTGCCAGCCGATCGCTCAACAACTACGAAAAACTTTTTTCCGACATCAATTTCATCAGAATTCACAGCAAACATCTTATCAATCTGAAGTATGTGCAGCAATACCTAAAAGGAAAAGGGGGATATGTGGTGATGGAAAATGGCGATGAAGTGGAAGTTTCGGTTCGAAAAAAAATGGATTTCATGAACAAGCTGAAAGACTATGCCCGAAGCCTGTCTTAAGCCATTAAAAGTCAACTTCCTTTTAACATGATTTTGTTAGCTTTTGAAATAAATAGGGCTGTTAACCGACCGGATTTTTTCTATCTTTGTTTAAACTAAGTGGCAAAATATTTAATTATTATGAAAAAGATACTTGTAATTGAGGATACTGACAATGTTAGAGATAACATTTGCGAAATTTTAGAAACCGAAAACTATGAAGTTCATAGTGCCGAAAATGGCAGATTGGGCCTGGAGCTGGCTATTCATATTCAACCCAACCTGGTTTTATGCGATATCATGATGCCCGAAATGGACGGTTATGAAACACTGAAAGAAATGAGAAAAAATGTGGCTACATCCACCGTTCCTTTCATTTTCTTAACCGCAAAAAATACCCGTCAGGATCAAAGACTGGGTATGGAGCTGGGTGCCGACGACTATATCCCAAAACCTTTCACCATGGAAGAACTGCTGGGTGCGGTTTCCACGCGTTTGAAAAGAGCTGAGGATTTCATCACAAAATCGGAAGCCAAGCTCCACGAGCTTACCAAGAACATGGGTACTCCCATCACCGAAGTTATCAACGAGCCCCTGAAAGCCATCGTGGGATTTTCGAGAATGCTCATGACCGAGTATTCGAACATGGAAAAATTCGAAATGGCCGAGTTCAATCAGCTTATTTATAAAGCGGGAATGAAACTGAACTCCATCGTTAGCAAATCTTTCCTCTTCTACCAATTGGAAGCCCTGACATTGGATTCTGAAAAACTCGACGTTAAGAAAAAAGAAATCTGCCAGCATATAAAAGGACTCTCCGAAAACAAAATCAACGAAATAACCAGCGAATTCAAACGCAACAACAACGTAATTGTTAATATTGAAGACGCCAATCTGCAACTTCCCGCCGACTATTTCCTATCTGTTATCAGCGAAATAGTTGAAAATGCATACCTCTACTCACCCCGCCGTACCACCGTTAGAATTATTGGGGGAATTGATGGCGACCAATATGTATTTACAGTGAGAGACGAAGGTTTGGGAATGACTCAGGATCAGATTTCGAAAATTGGTGCCTACCAAAAATTCCAAAACGACCTGGAAGGCAAAGCCGGAGTTGGACTGGGACTCATCAACAGCAAACGTGTGGTTGAACTTTTTGGGGGATCGTTCCTCATTAAATCGAGCTTAGGCATGGAAACCACCGTTCGTTTCAGCTTTCCGCTGGCTAAATAATTTATCGGGTAATAAAAAAAGGGAAGCCAATTGGCTTCCCTTTTTTTATGTTATTGGTTCATCGAAACCTTTTCGAGTATGATATACCCCCAGGGATACATGGTGAAGGAATTCACTTCCATGGTGGGCTGAAAAGCTTTAGAAATCAGCGGTTTATAGTTAACAAGATCATGTTGGGTAAAATTGGCCTGATAAATCTGATCGCTTAAATTCACCAGAACCATCACATCGCTTTCGCCGTTTATTTTCTTAAAACACAATACTTTATCATCCTGATTGGTGGGTAAGACAGTCATCTCGCCACCGTTTTTGCCATTCCACAAAGCTGGCATTCTGTGTTTCAAATCGATGAGTGTTTTATAGAAATCTTTTTTGGGATAGCCGCTCCAGTTGATGGGGTCTTTTTCGAAAAAGAGCAGACGTTTGGCATTTGCAGCTTCTTGTCCTGAATAAATCATCGGCATTCCACCCAAAGTAAAAGTCAGAACTGCCATGGCTTCGTCGGCATCGCCCAAACGCTCGGCAATGGTTCCGTTCCATGAATTTTCGTCGTGATTGTCAATAAAATACATCATATAACCTCTTTGGGGGGTTTTGGCTTTCTCACGATCTAAATATTCCAGCACATCTTTTGGAGTCTTTTCTTTCTTAGCCACTTTGTTCATGATGTGATGAAATTCCCATCCATAATTCATATCGAAAGCAGAGTTTAAAAGTGCAGGATCTTCCGACTCGGCAAGCATAAACACTGGCTTCACCTGATCGAGCTCCATGCGTGCTCTTTCCCAGAAATCTGTTGGGACTTCCGAAGCCACATCACAACGATAACCATCCACATTGGCTTCGGTAATCCAGAATTTAAGAGCATTAATCATTTCAACACGTAAATTCTCGTTGTTAAAATTCAAAGCAGCAACATCGGTCCAATCGAAGGGTGACACAATCTCGCCTTTCTCGTTTTTCTCATAATAATCGGGATGTGACTCCATCCAGGCATGATCCCAGCTTGTGTGATTGGCTACCCAGTCCAAAATCACATACATTCCCAATGCATGGGCTTCGTCCACCACCTTTTTAAAATCTTCGAAACTGCCATATTCGGGATTCACAGCCACATAATCCTGCACTGAATAGTAAGACCCCAGAGTTCCTTTTCTGTTTTTCAAGCCTATGGGATGAATGGGCATAAACCATAAAATATCAACCCCCATTTCTTTCAATCTGGGCAATTCTTTGGCAAAGGCACTAAAAGTACCTTCGGGAGTGTACTGTCGCACATTAACCTCGTAAATATTGGCATTTTTCGACCAATCCGGTGGCATGCGTGGTTCAACTTTTACGGCATCAGTTGCCTTGGCTTCGGTGGTTGAATTGTTGGGCGATTGGGTATTGCATGAAGCCAATAAGAATACCAAAGCCACTAAACTTAATATCGATTTTTTCATCATAAAAAATTTTTTAGTTATTTCCGGAGATAACCTGCATGTGGATTACAAACTCCTATTCTTCTTATCATTACGAACATGCCCGCTTTAAGTCTTATGTTTTTACATTTCTGTTCAAATAAACAGAATAATCTTTTAATTTCCTTTCGTAGTTTTCATTAAAAATATGGGAGCTAATCACAAAATCGGCTGTGGACCGGTTCGAAGCAGTGACTACATTATACAATACTGTCAATCTGAGCAAGGCTTTTACATCCACATCGTGGGGTTGCGCAGTCATGGGATCCCAGAAGAAAATAACAATATCTATCTTTCCTTCTGCTATGAGAGCCCCCAACTGCTGGTCACCGCCCAACGGACCCGATAGCAACCGAATGACTTCGAACGGATGCCCTAAAACATTGTCGTTGAGTTCGTCTTCCACTAATTTTCCAGTGGTTCCTGTGCAGGTAATATAATGCTGCCGCAATTTGAGCTTGTTGAACCGAACCCACTCAATGAGGTCGGCTTTTCTGTTATCGTGAGCCACAAGGGCTATGCTTTTTCTTTGTTTCATGGTACTTTTCTTGGGTTTGTATATTATTTTTGGTTTTACTTGATAATTTTCATGCTCATGGTTTCCTGAGTTCTGGGCATGATGATGATGAGCTCTTTATTAGTTGGATTGTATTTGGCATCAATTCCCATGATGGCAGGTTTGTTCAGGATATGAAAAACCGGAATCTTCTCTCCGTCAACTTCTAAAGCTGCAGGAAATTTATCCAACGCATAAATATGCCACTCCAGAAACTCGTTCCGGGGAGCTTTATAATGGTTATTTTGTGTTTTTATGTTGATGGTGAGCTCCTCATCGGAATGATTCGATTCAAAATTAGTAATTCTATAATTTCCTGTTTTTAAATTCTTTGCATCTTTCCCATCATCATCGAATAAGGAATATTGAGCACTTTCGCCCATTTTTTGGGGATAAAAATGAATCTGAAGATTTTGGTGGGGATAGTTGTCGGTGGTTTGAAAATCGTTGACCATGGGAATAAAACTACCCGCTTTTACAAATACCGGAATATTTTCCATCGTCAACTCTTTGTTGATGGTGGCAGGGCCTTCAACCATTTCGCGGGTATAGAAATCGTACCACATTCCCTCAGGTAATTTTATTTCCTTGCCGGTAGCTTTTCGCTGAATAACAGGCATCACAACCATTTGATCTCCAAAATAGTAAGCCTCGCTGTATTCTGTAAACCGGGCATCGTCGGGATGATAATAGAATAGTGGTTTTACAATGGGACGGCCAGTCATGCTATTTTCAGCAGCAGCATTATATATATAGGGCATCAAACGGTAACGAAGTTTGATGCTATTTCGGACAATGCGCTGGGTTTCTTCGGAGAAAAAGATGGGTTCGGAAGGAATTCCCGAGCCATGTGGCCGAAAAACCGGATTAAAAACACCCATTTGTAACCAGCGTGTATAAAGCTCTTCGTCTTTTTCGCCGGCGGCAAAACCACCCAAATCGGACGAAATATAACCCAGCCCGCAAAGACTCATATTGAGCATGAGCGGAAGCTGTGCCTGAAACCCGCTCCAACTGCGCGATACATCGCCCGACCACGGAAAAATACTGTATCGCTGGGTTCCCACCGATCCCGACCTGTTTAAATGAAACAGACGCTCATTAGGATAAAACTCAGCGTATTTTTTATACAACATCCCCGCCCATTCGTGGGCATACATATTGTGTACTTCAAAAGCTTTTCCATTCACATGATACATGTCCTGAGCATGGGTTTCGGGTTCTCCCAAATCGCCCCACCATCCAGCAACTCCAATGTCGATTTGCTTTTTGTATTGTTCCCAAAACCAATCTTTGGTGGCCGGTTTAAACATATCCATGAGCGCAGCCCTACCGAAATAAAAATCCTGCAAAATATAGGTTTTCCCTTCTTTTCGGGTGGCAAAGAGCTGGCTGGTGTCGCCATGAGTGAACCAATAGGAAGTATCGACCACAAAAGGCTCTGTAATAAGAATAGTTTTTATTCCCTTGCTTTTCAGATTGCTTATCATGGCCTGCGGGTTGGGCCAATTTTTCTCAAACCACTTCAACTGACCCAAATAACCCAAAATACTATCGCCAAACCAGTAAAAATCGATGATGATGGCATCCATAGGAAAATCCTTTTTCAGCATTTCGGCGGCAATTGATTCCACTTCGGCCTGTGTGCGGTAAGCCATGCGCGATTGCAGATTTCCCAAAGCCCAGAGCGGCGGAAGTGGCTGTTTGCCAACCAATCCGGCGAAGGATTTTGAAATGTCGTCGAAGGTTTTTCCCCCAACCACAAAATATTTCATTTCTCCCCCAATGGCACCAAACTCCAAAACATTCTCTTCCTTTTCGCCAATATCCAAATAGCCTTTCTGGGGGTTATCGATAAAAAGAAGGTATTTGCGGTTGGAGAGCATTATGGGTAGGCTATAGTTCAAATTGCGGGCATTGAGACCATAATTATAATCGGGACGGTTGTAAAGTTCGAGCCGGAAGCCCCTGCGATTCATGGGTACAGCGCGTTCGCCGGTTCCATAAATGGCTTCGTCGGGCGAGAGATTGTATCGTACTCCCACATTCTCGTTTCGCTCAAAAAATCCCATTTCTTCCGAAAGCAAAAGGCTATCGGCATAAAAATACTTGATATGAAGAGGGTTTTTATGAATTTGCAGCATAAAAGAGCCGTTTTGCCATTTAATAAATGAGGCACTCTCGTCAATTTCTGCAACCAAAGATTGTGGTTGAGCAATTACCGAGATTGAAGTATCGTGCAAGGGTTTGTTTTCGGGCAGAAAACTAACTTTTAGTATTTCAGTGGAATAGTATTGAAAGCAATAGGTGCCGTGGGTCGTAGTGAGGTGTAAAACATCATCTTTCAACTCATAACGAACAAACCCGCGTTCCTTATATTTTAATGTGTCTTCATCTTTCACCGGAGGCATATAGCCATCGAGGGGAACTAAAAAATCGGTTTCATTGTCGGTTTTGGCCACAATTTCGCCTTTGGCATCGCGAAAAACCAAAGCAAGCTGGAACACTTTAATGTCTGTTCCCACTTTAAATTTTTCCCACAAATTAAGATTCAACTGGTATTTATCGCCCCCCAGATTTTTGAGTTTAAAATTGGCATCGGCCTTTCCCCAATCGCCTCTAACATATTTCCAATCGGAGCTGGAAGTAGAGTTGGAAGTAATTAAACCTGCATGGTAATACACATCGCCTTTGAAACCGTAAAGCGCTTTGTTCCCTTTACCTGCATCGAATACAATCTCTAAGGGCTCGTTAAACTTAGGTTTGGCCGGATTGGTGGTGATTTGTGCCTGTAGAAACGAGAAGCTAAAAAGCAAAAAACAAGCAATAGTTGCTGCTCTGAATAGGCTATAAATGGTATTCATAGAGTCAATTTTTTATGTTGTTAAACACCGATATTATTCATAAAAGTGTTACACTGCAAAAATAATAAACTATCCATTCCAATTCTATTCAATAGTTTTACCATAAGTTTAAATTCGCTTTTCGATTCTCAGAAAGATTATTAATTGTTAGTTTTTTTATTTTTGCCGCAATCTGGTTTTTCCTGTCATTGTTCTCAATGGAAACTGGCAAGAATCGAATTCGAAAATCATGTTATATGCACTGTTGATTTTTCTTGGAATTGTGGGCGGACTCATTGCTGGTATGCTGGGATTGGGCGGAGGCGTTGTTTATATTTTATTTTTTCCCCATTTTTTGGCCTGGCTGGGATTTCCACCCGAAGTAATTTCGGGTTTTGTGGTTGCAAACTCTTTGATGGGAATAACATTTGCATCGGGTGCCGCCATGATAGCCGATTTCAGGAATGTTAAAAAGTATTATACGGAAACGCTGATTATTGCTCTGGCTGCAGTGTTGGTTTCTATTCTAACCACCGTGTTTCTGGTTCATGCACCGTGGTTTTCGAAAACTATTTTCAATTCTATAGTTATTTTTATCCTTCTGTATATCTTGCTCCAGATTTTTTCCGGAGGAAAATTTCTTTCTCAAACCGAATCAACCAATCCTCCAATTGGCAATAAAAATGGGCTCTTTAGTGGTGCATTAACCGGATTTATATCTGCGGCCAGTGGGCTGGGTGGAGGTGCCATTATCATTCCTTTGCTACGCATGAAATTCAATCAAAGCCAACTGAAAGCCAAAACCATTTCTCTTTCCATAATGTTTGCTTCATCGCTGATTATCAGCATTCAAAACCTGCAAAGCGAGCCTTCGTATCAGCATGTAGATTCGATTCAATGGGGATATATTTTACCCGCTGCAATCTTTCCAATGGTTGCCGGAATTGGTTTAGGAAGTCCCTTTGGTGTTTATATGGCCAGAAAAATCAAACCCGAAATCACAAACCGCATTTTTATTGCCTTCTTGCTAATCGCCTTATTTGAGAAAATGATTACGCTTTTTTAGGCTGGAAATTAGTGCCCTTTTTTATTTTTCGCGGTATATTTTCTCTGAAAAATGTTGGTATAAATTTCGATCATCTGTTTGGCCGAGTTTTCCCAGCTGAAAATTTTTATTCTTTGCAATCCACGCTCTATCAATGTATTGCGAAGTTTTTGATTGGTTAGAAGTGCTTCGATTCCATTGGCGATTGATTGAGGATCGAACGGATTGGCCAGAAAGGCCGAGCGGCCTGCAATTTCGGGCATACAGGAAATATTTGATGTTAAAACAGGTGTTTTCATGGCCATGGCTTCGAGTAAAGGAATGCCAAACGACTCGCGTATACTTGGATACAAAAACAATTCGCTGTTTTTATAAATAATCGGAATTTCGTTATTACCCACATAACCAATGAATCTTAGGTAAGGCCGGTATTTGGAGCTGGCTGAGTTGAGCAGTAAAAAAATATCGCCCGGTGAATGGTCGGCCAACACCATGGGAATTTTTTCTTCGGCCTTTTCCAGATATAGAAAATATCCTTTTAAAATATTTGACAAATTTTTCTTGGGGCTTTGATTCCCCAGGCAGAAAATATACTTCTCAGGCAAATTATATTTGGCTATAATTTCACTCTCCTTTTGCAAAGGGGGATATTTAAAAAACTCTCCGTAGCTATTATAAACCACCTTTACCTTATCGGCCAGTTCGGGATATTTTTGAATGATGGTCGATTTTTCGGTATTGCTCACCGTAACGATGATCTCGGAAGTATTCAATATCCGGGGCACAACCCAGCGGCGGTAAAAATTTCCAATTAACTGATAAACAGTAGATTTATAACTAATGAACTTGAAATTTTCAAGGTAAATGATATCGTGAAGCGTAAGAACCAATGGAACATTCACAAACATGGGAGCGGTATTGCTGGTGCAATGTAAAATATCAATCTTGTGCTTGTGGACTGCATTGGGCAGTATGAATTGTTCCCAAATATGGTAAGAATGTTTCTTTAACCGAATGATGTGGAAATTTTTCGTAGGTTCAAACCATTCATCGTCTTCGCCATCTTTAACAAATATAAAATATTCATTCTCACTATCAATTAATTGAAGCGCCTTAATAATCTCCATGGCAACAATGTCCATTCCATGTTTTTCTTTCCTAAAAAGCCTTTGGCCTTCAATTCCTATGCGCATTTAATCTGGTTTAGTGAGTCATATTAGAATTCATTATACGTTGACAATGTTTATAAAGAACCTATACAATTTTAATAAAAATAACGACATCATCAATAAGAAATCCAAAAAGATTTATTAAATTTGATTAGACCACTCCCAATGAATTATGAAACTGAACCGATTATTGCATAAAGACCCTATTATTGAGAAAGTTCTCTGGCTTACTATTATTGCAGCCAGCGGTTTTTTTCTCAATAACCTAATTAACTCTTACATTCTAAGACAATCGAACACACTTACATCCGAAACCAAAAACCTACTGGCCAAAAAAGAGCTTGGCATTTCGCTACACAGCAGGATAACCGAAGTTAAATCCGGATTTCTCGAAATGATTATCAATCAGGATAAAAGAGCCGTCTATTTTATCAATAAACGAATTGACAAAAACCTTACCGAAGTAGATAAAATATTACAAGTACTCTCCAAAGGTGGGTATTATGCTCAAAATCTGCCCGTTAATTTCTACAACAGCAACTATATCTCCGACACCATTTTTTATGAACCCCTGAAAAAATCGGCTTATAATATCGAAATCATTGATATTACACCCAAAATAATTGAATTAAACCGGCTATCGAGGCTTTTAGCTCAATATAAAATCAATCATTTTACCGATACCGGTTTTTCCAAAACCTACGAAAACCAAATAAAAGGTCTATATAAAGAAGCTGAAACCTATCTGCAAAGAGCCATTGAGAACAGCAATCGTATTTTTTACGACTCACAGCAGGAGTATCAAACCATCCGCAAAAAACGAGAAGAACATATTGCCAGCATCAACTATTTTCAAATATTGTGGCTCTTTGGCATCTCGGCAGCTACCCTTGTTTTCCTGGTTTTTATTATTAGAAGAATCATACAAATGGTCGATAGCCGAAACGAGGTGAAGGAAGAATTGCTTAAAAAACAATGGGCCATAGAGAAAATTCTCGATGCCATTCCGGTGGGCTTTATCATTTTCGACAATAATTATAAAGTAATTCGGGTGAACAAGGAGGCGGTTCATCTGTTTGGTGCAGCTCATGAAAAAAATATATTGGATCAAACCTGCAAGCAACTGTTTATTAATCAGGATGCCAATATATGCCCCTTTGTTACCGGGAGCGAGAGTATTATTTACAACGAGCTCAGCATCAATACGTTTCTTGGTCAGTCGAGAGATGTGATTAAAAATGCTACCATCATAGAAATTGATGGAAAAAAGGCGGTTCTCGAAACCTTTATCGACATAACCAAACGGAAGGAAATAGAGAAGCAACTCATTCAGGCTAAAGAAGCTGCGGTGATGGCAACCCAGGAAAAATCGAAATTTTTAGCCAGCATGAGTCACGAAATCCGAACCCCGCTCAACGGTATTATTGGCATGCTGAGTCTCTTGCAAAAAACAACCCTGAACGAGAAGCAAAAAGATTTTCTCGATGTAATTCAGGTTTCGAGTACCAATCTGGCTTCTATTATCAACGATATTCTCGATTTCTCGAAAATTGAAGCCGGGCTGATTCAACTCGACTATCACAATTTCGATTTCATTTCCGAAATACTCAACAATCTCAAGGTATTACAACTGAAAGCGGAGGAAAAAGGCATTCAGCTTACTTTGGAAATTGACCATCTTGTTCCCCGTTTCGTCATTGCCGATAGTATGCGAATAAAACAGGTTTTCATCAATCTGGTTTCCAATGCCATTAAATTTACAGATGATGGCTCTGTTCATATTGCCATCAACTTTTCCGCCGAATTGCAACTAATTCGTGTTGAGGTAATAGACACCGGGATTGGCATATCCAAAGACAGGCTTCACAGTATTTTTGGCGCATTTGCCCAATCCGACTCGTCCATCACCCGAACCTATGGCGGCACGGGTCTGGGACTAACCATCTCCAAGGAACTTGTGGAACTCATGGGCGGCCAGATAGGGGTTACAAGCGAACTGCTTCGCGGCTCCCGGTTTTGGTTTGAGCTCCCTGTAAAAACCGGCTCAGAGCCAATTCAAAACATCCTCGATTCCGAAACCCTCGAAATGCCCGGGAAAAACGTTAAAATCCTCATTGCCGAAGACAATATCATCAATCAAAAGGTGGCTAAAGCCATGTTTCATAAATTTGGTTTTGCTGTGGATATTGCCAATAATGGTCTGGAAGCAGTGGAGTTATACGAGAAAAACCAGTATGATATGATTTTTATGGATTTGCAAATGCCTGTAATGGATGGATTAACAGCTACTAAAAAAATATTCGAGCTGGCTAAATTAATGAATCATCAGATATTTATCACTGCCATGACCGCCAATGCCATGAAAGAAGACAAGCAAAAATGTCAGGATATTGGAATGCAGCATTTCTTGAGCAAACCGTATAATTCCGAAAATATTGAGGAGGCTTTGAATAAATATCACACCAGAGGCAGCAGATAGTTCCGGACTACAACCTTAACTATTTGATTAATTATTGATTAGTGGATATATCCAAACTGTTTTAAGTCGAGCTCGTTATCGCGCCAGTCTTTTTTCACCTTTACGAACAATTGAATAAATATTTTCTTACCAAAAAATGCCTCCATATCTTTTCGGGCTTCGGTGCCCACCTTTTTCAGCATTTTACCCTCATGACCAATAAGGATTCCTTTTTGGCTGGCTCTTGACACATAAATAACGCAGCTGGTTTTTATTAAAAGCTCTGTTTCTTCAAAAGTCTCGACTTCGATTTCAGTTGAATAAGGAACCTCTTTCTGATAATTCAGCAATATTTTTTCGCGCACAATTTCTCCAACAAAGAATCGCTGTGATTTATCAGTGAGTTCCTCTTTATCGTAATAGGGGGGAGAAAAGGGCAAATGGTCGATAATACTGTTGAAAACACGTTCTATATTGAATTTTTCGGTGGCAGATACCGGAATTACTTCCGCCTTAGGAAACTCTGTGGACCAATGGTTTATCATTTCCATCACCTTATCCTGATTGCTCAGGTCAATTTTATTCAGCACAATAATGAGTTTAACTTCGGTTCGGGCCAGCTCTTTGGTGATTTCTTCATTTTTAAGGGCAGCTGTGCCTTCAACAACATATAGAAATATGTCGGCATCAATCATGGCTGTCTCCACAAAATTCATCATGGTTTCCTGCAGCTTGTAGTGGGGTTTCATGACCCCCGGAGTATCGGAATACACTATCTGAAAATCGTCGCCATTAACTATCCCCATGATTCTGTGACGGGTGGTTTGAGCTTTGGAAGTGATTATACTTAGTTTCTCCCCCACCAGGGCATTCATTAAAGTGGATTTGCCCACATTCGGATTACCAATGATATTGACAAAACCTGATTTATGATTTTCTTTCATATTGTACTTTCGGATTTTTAGGTATTTATTTTACCAATTTTCGATTCGATACTTTCTATTTTAGAGCTGATTCTGTTCGATTTGTCTTTTTGAATATCAAAATTAACTACCGAATAAATCCGGTTGTGGTCTTTCAGTATTTCATAGGCCTTTTGAAGAATTTCCAGGGCCTCGGCCATGGTTTCTGTTTCGTAGGTGGTTCCCATGGGGTTGAGTTTATAGGGCAATCCCGAATCTCGAACCATCTGAACTACCTTGCTCACATAACTACTTACGCTGATCCCGCTATCGGTGGGGAACATAGCAAAATTCACTAATACTGACATCTAAAATTATATTTCTATACTAAATTGCAAAGCATCTATGACTTTGGTCTCTCTGATGACCTGAACTTTTGCAAAGGTAATTCTCTTTTTAAACCAGCTGTTATAAAGTGAAATTCTTTGTTTAATTAAATCATCGCAGGAAAGATGCTGATGCCCGTATCGTTTGATAAAACAGGCCGACAACTCCGAAAATCCCAGACCTACATCATCGAGTCGGTAGAAAATGGTATTGCCTTCGCGGAAAACATGCACTTCTATCAATGATTCTTCTTCGCTTCGCTGCACACATTCTTCCGCTGCATATTCCAGAAATGGATAACTCAACATGGGTGGCAACATCACTTTTTGGGGAATAATATCGGGGGCAATGTGAATCTGGTATTTTAGCGCGTCGCCGAATCTAAGTTGCTGAAGTTGAAGAAATTCTATCACGAAATTTATTTCTTCCTGCAGACTTACATATTTTTTCTGAGTCACCGGCACCACCCTGTTGAGCAATTCAGAAAAGATAGTGAGGTAATGTATGGCCGACTCTGTCTGGTTTTTATAAATCAGATTTTGCATGGCCGTTAGTGCGTTGAAGATAAAATGCGAGTTTAGCTGAATATAAACCAGTTTTTGGGTAATTCTAATGAGATTTCTTCTGTTTCGACTCTTAATGTAGAGATAGAGCAAAGCAAGAAATATGAGCAAAATACCTATAAACGAAAAAATCAGGTTAATAATCACCAGATTACTCTCTTTCTGGGTTTCCTGCAAACGTATTTCGGCTTCAATCTCATTTTTCTTTTGCTCAAATTTGCTCCTTTCGATGGTCGATTCCAATTCATCGAGTTTTTCCTTATTGCTTTCTATGAAAATGCTATCGTTATATTTTACCTTCTTTTCCAGTGCTTTAAAGGCATTTTTATAATCGTTTTTGCTCAGAAATACCCTCATTCTCAGCTCCTGTCCTCTCACCAAATCCGGCTTCACGTTAAAACGGCCATAGAGCTCTTCGCCTTTCTTTATATAGTACTCTGCGCTGTCGTTTTCTCCGAGGTGAATAAAACTGGTGGCCATATTATAATAGGATGTGGCCATAAGAAATTTCAGGCCTGTCTCTGTCCGAATTTTTAGTGCTTCTCTATTGATTTCCAGGGCTTTGTGATGATCTCCCAGTTTTTCAAAAACAGTAGCTTTGAATGTTTGTGCAATGGCAATAAAAACCAAATCGTGAGATTCTATGGCAGAATCAATTGATTTATCGAAATATACGAGCGATTTTCTATAGTTCCTCTGGTCGTAATAAAACCGGGCCTGAGCATAGTAATATCGGCTCCACCAAAATGGGTCGTTAAGTTTCTCGGCCAGCGGAGTGGCTTCGGAAAGGATGCGGGTGGCTTTGTCAATATCCTTAATACAGATACAAATTCGCACCCCGTTTACCAAATTCGAAAGTTGCAATTCTGGATCAATGGTTTTGGGAAATAATTGATATGCCTGATCAAAATACTGATTTGCCATATTACAATTTCCCATATGATAAAGGAGATATGCCAGGAAATTGTTCAACTTTATCTGACCTTCAATGTTTACATTTTGCTCATAAATGAGAAGAGCATCGCGGGCAGCCGAAATTGCCTCGCTGTTTTTATCGTAAAGTTTGTAAGCTTTCGACTTATTGTGCAGAATTTCGGCTCTCAGAAACGGATGCAAATTATCGTCGGGCAGGTTTACCAGAATTTGATATAAACTATCGGCCATTTTAATATTGCCGATCTGAAACGATGCTACTATGGCCCATGATACCCAGGCGCTGTATATTCCAGGCTTGTTATAATACTGCATTCCATCCAGTTCATACAAGCAATATTCAAGATTTAAATTATAATCGAATCGGCCTAAACTATCGGCATATTCAAACTTCTTCTCCTGTTCCAGGTTAATTTCATAGGAATGAATATCGATCGATTGTGAATATACCATGCTCGAATTGACCCAAAAAGTCAACCCAAAAAGCATAAGTATTTTCGCAAAAATGGTATTTCTAATATCCCTCATTGAAAAAGCAACCACAAAAATAAATAGTAATTGTTTCCCCCAAAATAAAATATGAACTCATTGAGCATCCGGGAAAAATATTATCAAAGATACTCATAATTAAATTTCATGCAATGGCTATATTTGTATCTTTGGCATCTAAAATTATTTAATTAAAAAAAAACATTCATTCATTAAAATCAGGAATTATGTCAGACCAGTTATTAGAGCATATGGAGCCGGGAGTTATCTTTGGCGATGATGTAAAAAAAGTATTTGAAATTGCTAAAAAAAATGAGTTTGCCATTCCGGCAGTCAATGTGGTTGGCACAAACTCTATTAATGCAGTTATGGAGGCCGCTAAAAAAGCCAACTCTCCTGTAATCATTCAGTTAAGCAATGGTGGAGCCTACTTTTATGCTGGAAAATCACTTTCGAATGAGAACGAACAAGCTGCTATTTCGGGTGGAGTAGCTGCTGCATATCATATTCACGAAATGGCCGAACATTATGGGGTTCCGGTAATTCTTCATACCGACCATGCCGCAAAAAAACTTCTCCCCTGGATTGATGGTCTATTAGAAGCCGGCGAAGAGTTTTACGAGATGAACGGCAAACCGTTGTTCAGTTCTCATATGCTCGATTTATCGGAAGAAAGCCTCAAGGAAAACATCGAAATAAGCAAAGAATATCTGGAAAGAATGTCGAAAATTGGCATGACCTTAGAGATTGAGCTGGGCATAACCGGTGGCGAAGAAGATGGCGTGGACAACACCGGTATAGAAAGCTCCAGACTGTATACCCAACCCGAAGAAGTTGCCTATGCTTACGAAGAGCTCATGAAAATCAGCCCCAATTTCACTATTGCAGCTTCTTTCGGCAACGTGCATGGCGTTTACAAACCAGGTAATGTAAAACTGACTCCAAAAATCCTTGACAATTCGCAAAAATATATTGAGGAAAAATATAAAACCGGCAAAAAACCTGTGAACTTTGTGTTTCATGGTGGCAGCGGCAGCAGTCAGGAAGAAATAAGAGAAGCCATTGGATATGGTGTCATTAAAATGAATATCGATACCGATACCCAGTGGGCCTATTGGGATGGAATTCGTGGTTATGAAGCCAAATATCACGACTACCTTCAAGGTCAGATTGGCAATCCCGAAGGCGAAGATGTTCCAAACAAAAAATACTATGATCCCCGTAAATTATTAAGAGCAGGTGAAGATACTTTGGTGAAGAGACTTCTCCAGGCATTCGATGATTTAAATGCACTCAACAGAAACTGATCGTTGAGAAATCGTAAATAAACCCATCAGCTTTTAGAAAGTCTGATGGGTTTTTTACAACCCCAAAGTCACTTCTCTGCGGCTAACATTTTGGCGGATTTTTATTTCTTTGAAAATCAAAAGCATACGACTTAAATCTCCCCCAGATTTTTCCATTGCCAACTCATTGTTTTTTAAGACCTTTGCAACCCGATACAATAACCCAATCTAAATAATATCACAAAGTTGAGAAAGATTACAAATGCCCTCATTTCAGTATTTCACAAAGATGGTTTGGAAGAAATACTTGCGGAATTGCACCGCTTAAATATTGGAATAATCTCCACCGGTGGAACGCACGAATTTATTACCGGCTTAGGATATGAAGCAAAAACAGTGGAATCCATAACCAATTATCCCGGAATATTTGGTGGCCGGGTAAAAACTCTCCACCCCGATATTTTCGGCGGTATTCTGCATCGCCGCGACAAAGCCGACGACATCAAAGAGCTGGAACAATACCATATCCCCCCCATCGATTTGGTGATAGTGGATCTTTATCCCTTCGAAAAAACCGTAGCCCAAACTACCAATGAAACCCAGATTATAGAAAAGATTGATATTGGCGGTATTAGTCTCATTCGTGCAGCTGCCAAAAATTTTAAAGATGTGGTCATTATTCCCTCGCAATCTCAATATGCCGCTCTTCTCGAACTACTTAAAACCCAAAACGGATTTACCACAATAGCCCACAGAAAACAGTTTGCTGCGGAGGCATTTAACACCTCATCGCACTACGACACCGCTATTTTTAACTACTTTAACCAAACAGAAAATATTCCCGCCTTTAAAATATCACATCAACAGGGCAAAGAAATGCGCTATGGAGAAAATCCACATCAAAAAGGAGTTTTCTTTGGCGATATGGAAAAAGTATTTACCCAGCTGCACGGAAAAGCCATCTCCTACAACAATCTGGTGGATTTAGACGCTGCCATAAAACTTATTACCGAATTCAACGAGCCAACCTTCGCCATTTTAAAACATACCAATGCCTGTGGTCTGGCCTCGGATTTAAATTTAACCGAAACCTGGCTCAAAGCCTTAGCCGGCGATCCAATTTCGGCTTTTGGTGGCGTGCTGGCATGTAACCGCGAAGTGGACGAAAAAACAGCCGCCGAAGTAAACAAGTTGTTTTTCGAAATCATTATTGCGCCAGCCTATGAAAAAAATGCGCTCGAATTGCTTAAAAGCAAAAAAAATAGAATAATTTTACAGGCTGGTTCATACGATTTCCCCAAAGAAACTTTTAAATCGGTTTTGAACGGAACTTTGGTTCAGGGTCAGGATTTGCTTAGCGAAACAGAGGGTGATACTCAGGTGATTACAAGTAAGGCACCCTCCGCTAGAGAAATGGAAGATTTGTTATTTGCCAATCTCATTGTAAAGCATACCAAGTCCAATGCCATTGTTTTAGTCAATAACAAGCAGCTGATTGGAAGCGGAACAGGACAAACCAGCAGAGTAGATGCATTGAGACAGGCCATTTTGAAAGCAAAATCTTTCAACCTGAATCTGATAGGTGCAGTTATGGCTTCGGATGCTTTTTTCCCCTTTGCCGACTCTGTGGAAATTGCCCATCAGGCAGGAATTATTTCGGTGATTCAACCGGGTGGATCATTAAAGGATCAGGACAGCATAGATTATTGTAACAATAACAATATGAGCATGTTGTTTACAGGAAACAGACATTTTAAACATTAAATAAAGGATAAAAATAATGGGTATATTCTCATTTTTAACACAGGAGTTGGCCATTGACTTAGGTACCGCCAACACCATTATTATTTACAACGACAAAGTTGTGGTCGATGAGCCATCCATTGTGGCCATTGAACGAAATACTGGAAATATTATAGCGGTGGGTAAAAAAGCACAAATGATGCACGGAAAAACCCACGAAAATATAAAAACCATCCGCCCTCTTCGCGACGGTGTAATTGCTGATTTTGAATCGGCTGAATACATGATTCGCGAAATGATAAAAATGACCAAGGCACCTTCCAAATTCTTTAAACCTTCGCTCAAGATGGTTATTTGTATTCCATCGGGGATTACCCCTGTTGAAGAACGGGCTGTAAAAGACAGCGCCGAGCAAGCCGGAGCCAAAGAAGTAAAACTCATTCACGAGCCCATGGCCGCCGCTATCGGAATTGGAATTGATGTGATGGAACCCACCGGAAACATGATTATTGACATTGGTGGCGGAACCAGCGAAATTGCTGTTATTGCCCTGGGGGGTATTGTTAACAACAAGAGTATCAGAGTTGCAGGCGACGATTTCAATATGGATATTGTAGATTATATGCGCAAGCAACACAATATCACCATTGGAGAACGCACAGCCGAACTCATCAAAATCAATGTAGGAGCTGCTTCTACCGAAATTGCCAACCCACCTGAAGATTACCCGGTTCACGGCCGCGATATGCTCACCGGGATTCCAAAAGAGATTTATGTTAACTATGCCGAAATTGCTCATGCCCTCGACAAGTCCATCTCTAAAATAGAATCTGCCATTCTTCACGCCCTGGAAATGACACCCCCTGAATTATCTGCCGATATTTTCAGCACCGGTATCTTTATGGCCGGCGGAGGATCCATGCTCCGCGGATTGGATGTGAGAATTCATCAAAAAACAAAACTTCCCATTCATGTGGCCGAAGATCCTTTAAGAGCCGTTGCTCGTGGAACTGGTATTGCATTGAAGAACTTCAATAAATTTACCTTCCTCATTAAATAATCAGAAGCCACAACATGCGAAAACTCTTAGTTTTTCTTTGGAGAAGTTATGCTTTTTTTATGTTTGTTGTGCTCGAAATTATTGCACTCTCTATGGTCTTTTCCAATGGCCATCAGGCGGCTGTGTTCAATTATTTTAGCAATCAGATAGGAGGAAAAGCTTTCAGCAGCTGGCAAAATGTCGATGGGTATTTAGACCTTAAAAAGACCAACGAAATGCTGGTGGCCGAAAACCTGAGCCTTCGCAATCAACTGAGAACCGGATATCTGGAACGCCACGACAAGTATTTCGAGAATCCCCCGCTCTACGATAGCATTGCCGATAGTTTGCTTTTAACCCCCGAAAAAGTGGATACTACCATCAGAGCTTACGAGTATTTTGGTGCTAAAGTTATCAGCAATTCCATTTCGCGGCAAAAGAACTATATAATGCTGAACAAGGGGTTGAAACAAGGGGTTCGGGTAAATATGGGCGTGGTGAGTCAGTTGGGTGTGGTGGGGATTGTTAACAATGTTTCATCGGACTTCTGTACGGTTTTACCCATCATAAATATTAAATCGCGAATCAGTGCCAAATTAAAAACCAACCATGAAATGGGAAACCTGATGTGGGATGGCTCCGATTCGGAATTCGCTCAATTGAATAGCATAGAATCGTATATTCCTGTGAGCGTTGGGGATACGGTTATAACCAGCGGATTCTCCTATATCTTTCCAGAGGGAATTATGATTGGAACAGTGGCCGATTTCTATCCACTTCCCAACGAAAACAGCTATTATATCAGCGTGAAATTGTGTGCCGAATTCAGTAGTTTGCAGTATGTGAGTCTGGTTAAAAACCTGTTCTACGACGAACAAATGCGGCTGGAAAAAACTTTGGAGGATAAGGAATGATACTTAGGAACCTCATAAATTTTGTGGCAATTCTGGTGGCTCAGATTTTTATTTTCAATAATATTGAGTTTTCAGGCTACATAAATCCCTTGTTTTATGTGCTTTATATTATTCTGTTGCCTGCAAAAATGCCTGCATGGGCCAGAATTATATCCACTTTTCTTCTGGGCTTTATACTCGATATGTTTTCGCAAACTCCAGGATTAAATGCATCTACAAGTCTGTTAATGGGTTATATTCAGCCTTTTGTTCTATACGCCTTTAAAACCACCGATTTCGACGCAAAGCAAAACAGCAGCATGAGTCAATTGGGGTTGCAGTGGTTTTTGTACTATTCGGGTGCCATCATTCTCATACATCATTTTCTGTTCTTTTTTCTCGAGGTACTGCGGTTCACCAACTTTTTTGATACCATTTTACGCATTCTCATCAGCAGCATCGCCACCTTTATCACCATTATCATTGCTCAGCTCATCATATACAAGAAACAATAATAAATACCCTTTTTATGAAAAAAATTCTTTTTATTGCAACCCTGGGAGTCTTAATGGCAAGCCTGTTACCTTCGTGTAAAAATGATTCCCAATCAGCAAAAATGGCCAATCAGCTCACCGGAGAACTCAGAGGAGTTACCGATGCCACCGTTTTTGTTAAATCGCGTGGCGAGAAAGGCTGGGAAACAATCGATTCAGCTGTGGTAACCGGAGGAAAATTCCAAATGATGCGTTTAGGTGGCGAAACCAAACTCGTGTATCTGGTATCCGATGCCTTTAGAGGCGGCATCCCCATCTTTCTCGAAAATGCCGAAGTTAGGGTTTCTATGCACAAAGACAGCCTAAAAATGGCGGTTATCACTGGTGGGCCCATTCAACAAGCCTATAAAGACGTGGAAGATAAAATGGGCGAATTCGACAAAAGCTGGCAGGAGTATTATCACAATACCTTTAAAATGCTCACCGACGACGAGAAAATGCAAAACGAAGCGCATATGAATCAGTTGTATGAGCAGGCGCAGCAAGGAAAAAAAGATTTTTTGAAAGACTTTATTTCAAAACATAAAGACAATATCGCCTGCGCACAAATACTTCTGGATCAGGAAGAAGCGGTTGGAACCGATGATATGCTCATTCTATTTGACCAATTAACCCCCGAAGTAAAAGCCTCGGCCCAGGGAGCCGAACTGGGTAAGCGTGTTGAAATCATTAAAAAGACTGCTGTTGGAATGCCTGCCATCGATTTTGCCATGAGCGACACCACAGGTCAAATGCAGAATCTTTTAGCTTTGGCCAAGGGCAAATATGTACTTGTTGACTTCTGGGCAGCCTGGTGTAGCCCCTGTCGCGCCGAAAACCCTAATGTGTTGAATAATTACAATACCTACCACAGTCTTGGTTTCGATGTGATTGGAATCTCGTTCGACGAAACCCGCGAAGACTGGATTAAAGCCATTCACAATGACCAACTTATTTGGGCTCAGCTCTCCGATTTAAAAGGCTGGAACAACGAAGCCGGAAAACTTTATGGCATTCGTTCTATACCCCAAAACATACTTTTGAACCCCGAAGGCATCATCCTTGCAAAAAACCTGCGAGGCGACGATTTGAGAGCCAAACTAAAAGAAATATTCGGGAAATAAATCTGTCAATTAAACCTATAGCCCGGATACAACAATTCGGGCTTTTTTTTTAAACCTATGAAAATCAATAACCGCGAAAAGGTTTTAGACCATCTGCGCCATTTGGACATCGGATATAAAATGGTGGAACATCCCCCCACTCCCACCATAGAAGAAGCTTTAAAATACTGGAGTGAAATGGATTCTACCCATTGCAAAAATCTTTTCTTCAGAAATCATAAAGGCAATCAGCATTATTTGGTAATTTTTCGCTTCGACAAGCAATTGGCTGTTAAAGATCTGGAGTTGCGGCTTAAACAGGGGAAGCTGAGCTTTGCCTCGCCCGAAAGAATGGCCCGATTTCTGGGAGTGACACCTGGGTCGGTGAGCCTTTTTGGACTGATAAATGATGCCGAAAAATATGTGATTGTTTTTCTCGATCAAAATTTGAGACAAAGCGAATATCTGAGTTTTCACCCAAACGACAATACCGCTTCGCTCATGATTTCGCAGGATGGATTCATGAAATTTCTAAATCATTCGGGCCATAGATTTGAGTTTATTGAGTTGTATTGATTGTGAACCACTCCTTATGCAAGCGCCAAAATTCAACTATATTTGCAAAAAATTGATATGAGCGAAACCATTTCATCGAAAAAATCCAGAGGCCGTCAAAACGATCCGCAATTGCCAAAAAAGGATCATAAGGAGATGTCGTTTTGGGATCATTTAAGAGAACTCCGTAGCCATATTATGAAATCGCTCACTGCAATACTGCTGTTTGCTATTATTGCTTTCATCTACAAAGACATCATTTTTAACGATATCATTCTTGCCCCCAAAAGTGCCCAATTCATCACCAATATCTGGTTTTGCGAATTTGGGAAAATTTTAAACATCGAGTTTTTTTGTGTTCCGGAATTCTCCCTGCAGCTGATAAATATTAGTATGGCGGGTCAGTTTATGACGCATATGTATATCTCATTTATGTTTGGACTCATTTTATCGGCTCCCTACATCATCTATCAATTCTGGAAATTTGTGGAACCAGCACTATACGAACACGAACGACGCAATACCGGGATAACTGTACTGGTTAGCAGTAGTTTATTTATTGGCGGCATTTTGTTTAGTTATTACCTGATTGTTCCATTGGCACTGAATTTTTTCGGTACTTATCAGGTGAGTGAAAGTGTGGCAAATCAAATTTCGCTGAGCAGTTATATCAGCACCGTAGTTTCGGTTACTTTTTCTGTTGGATTGGTTTTCGAAATGCCCATTGTTATTTTTTATTTAGCCAAAGCCGGATTGGTAAGCATCGATTTTTTGAAAAAAAACCGAAAATATACCTTAGTCATCGTGGTGATTCTTGCTGCCATTGTTACGCCCCCCGATGTATTTAGCCAGATTCTGGTGGCTGTTCCGCTCATGCTGCTCTACGAGTCGAGTATCTGGATGGCTCAAAAAGCACTTAAGAAAAAAGCTGCGGAAACCGATTCGATTATGAGCTAATTAAAGGACTATCAATAATTTTTTTTCCTGATTGTTTAATTAAAAAAAGGTTTATCTTTGCTTGTGAAGTGAATTTTTTTAATCACATCAAATAAAACATAATCACGTGAACGCAAGAATTTCACAAATCGTTTTTGTAGTGATGGCAGTGCTTTTAAGTTCTGCAGCCTATTCTCAACGTAAATTTGAAAGCCATAAAAGTGGTGATATTTGGCGACATTGGTATGTGAAAGCAACATTAAACATGAATGCTATGTTCGGCGATGTGAGCACTTATGATCACGATCCTTTTAACAAAATCGCTTACGAAACAAAATTTGGATTCACCGCTGGATTGGGAAAATGGGTTACTCCATGGGGCGGCGCAGAATTCAATTTCTCCATGGGTGCCATGAAATCCATCAGAGGCGATTTGGAATCTCAAAATAATTTTTTGCAATACACTCTTATTGGTCGAATTAATCTCACCCAACTTATTTATCCCGCCGACGAACAAAGCCCGTTTTTTGCATACGCCAAACTTGGTTACGGTCTCATTGATTTCAATTCGAGGCTCATAGACACCAGAACCGGCGATACTTTGAGAATGCAGGGTAGCAAAACCGATTTCAACAAAAGAGTGACCGAGTGGATTATTCCTATGGGGATTGGCGGCGCCTATAATCTCGATGCCAATTTTGCTTTGATGTTCGAATTAAACTATTTCTATGTTCATACCGATAAACTCGACGGCAAATACACCAGCTCCGAAGAGCTCTTTAACGACAACCGCGATTCATATGCCAACATTAGTCTTGGATTAATATACACCTTCAACATTAAGGAAACTTATGGTAAATATCATAGGTCGAGATCTAAAAGAGGTCTGAAATTCGTTCGATAGTTTAGCTTTTTATTCTCCCTGGATTTTTTTTCACAAAACTGCTCCAACCTGTATACGAGTCCCCTGCGACGCTGTGTGTATTTTGAAAAAAATGACAAACTGCCGCTGCCAATCCATCCGTAGCATCTAAATAATCGGGCTTCTCCTGAAGCTTAAGAAGCTGAGTGAGCATGGCCGCCACCTGCTCTTTCGATGCGGTTCCCACACCTGTGATGCTTTGCTTTATTTTTCGGGGGGCATATTCGAAAATGGGGATTTCGCGATACAATCCCGCTGCCATGGCCACTCCCTGGGCTCGTCCCAACTTGAGCATACTTTGGGGATTTTTCCCCATAAAAGGCGCTTCAAGAGCCATCTCATCGGGCTTGTACTCGTCAATAAGTGCCAATACCCGCTCAAAAATCCGCTTGAGCTTCATGGGATGATTGTTGTAGCCAGCCAGTTTTAGAACACCCAAAGTTATGAGGGTTATTTTGCTGCCCTGCTGGTGTATTAATCCATATCCCATTATATTTGTACCCGGGTCGATACCTAAAATTATTCGGTCCTGCTTCAAAATGAATTTCTATAAGTGAAGGTTTCAGCAAAAATAAGAAAAAGGTTCAATCTTCTTTTTAAGATTATGCTGGTTCTTGTGGTTTACTCTTTTCTCTTTTTCGAGCTGAGTAAGCATTTGAACCAACTAACCAACGATAAGTTCTTCGATCTGAATCATTTCGACTGGAACCTACTGATTATGGCCGTTTTACTCATGCCCGTCAACTGGTTTACTGAAAGCCTGAAATGGCGTTTTCTCATTCAACGAATCGAAAAGGTGAGTCGGCTCGATGCCTTAAAGGCAGTTTTTGCAGGAACCGCCATCAGCATTTTCACCCCCAACCGCGTAGGCGATTATATGGGACGGGTTTTTATTCTAAAAAAAGGAGACCGACTCGATGGCGTAGTGGCCACTGTGATAGGAAATCTGGGGCAACTTTTAGTGACGGTGTTGCTTGGCTTATTCGCAGTTTTTTACTTTTTACCCGAAATACTCACACAATATCTTAATCCATCTCTCTGGCTGACTCTTATTTTAAGAATTATTATAGTGATACTAGCTTCGGGACTTTTTACTCTGTTTATTACCTTTCCACATTTAGAAAAGACCTTTAACCTGCGCTTTGGACTGGAAAAATATCCACTCATCAAGCATGTTAATTTTTTATCGGAGTTTACTCAACGTCAAATAGTTATCGTATTCCTTTATAGTTTGATCCGATATATTATATATTCTCTTCAGTTCTTTCTTCTTTTTCAGGCTTTTCAGATTGATTTACCAGTAGTTCAAGGTTTTATAATGATTTTCCTTATCTTTTTTGGCATCACAGTGATTCCGACGATTGCAGTGGCCGAACTAGGTGTGAGAGCCGTAATTACCATCATGGTTTTCAAACTACTGGAACCCCTTCAAACCCAAATGGCTGAAATTTCACTTATCAATGCCACATCGGTTCTTTGGCTCATCAATATTGCTTTGGCGGCTTTTATTGGCGGGTTATTTATTTTTAATCTTCGCTTTTTCCGAAAGACCGATTTAGTATCTGCGGACGAAAATTCTGATGAAAAATAATTATGGGAGGATTTTTAACGATAGCCCTGGGAATTGGCCTAATTTATACCATCTGGATTCTGTTATTTTCAGCCGGATGGCGAAGACTGAAGAGTCTGAAAATAAACTCTGGCGATCCGGATAGTTTCTCGCTGGTGGTTGCCGTGAGAAACGAAGCACAAAACCTGCCCGGATTATTAAAATCGCTGTCGCAACTCAAGTATCCCGCAGAGCTTTTCGAAGTGATTATTATCGACGATCACAGCACGGACAATACCATTCAAATCGTTGAGAAGTTAAAATCGGGTCTGCCCTTTTCTTTAGTCTTTAAACCCCAGGAAAAACAAAACAGGGGAAAAAAGAAAGCCCTGGAACTTGGTTACCAATTAGCGAATAACAATCTGATTGTCACCACCGATGCCGACTGTATTATACCCCCAAACTGGCTCAAATTGTTTAACGAATCTTTCAGAAATTCAAAACTTAAAATGTGTACCGGCGGGGTAAGATTTTCAGAAACCAAAGGGTTTTTGGGCAAATTTCAGTGGCTCGAGCTCACGAGCTTAGTGGGCAGTGGAGCCTCCGCTATTTCACTGCGACAACCCATTATGTGCAACGGAGCCAATCTGGCATTCAGGAAAAACCTACTCAATAATCTGGAAGATAGCACTTTGAACCATCATTTTTCCAGTGGCGACGATACCTTCCTTCTCATGTGGATTAAACAAAAATTTGGAGCACAAGCCATAGGCTTTATTAAAAATCCCGAGCATTATGTAACCACAAGCCCCGAAAAAACCTGGAAAAGTTATACGAATCAACGCATTCGATGGGTTTCAAAATCGAGCGGTTATAGAGATGTATTTCTGATAGCAACCAGTCTTCTGGTGCTTCTCGAAAATCTAATGCTGCTAATTCTTTTACCCCTTTCTATTTTACACTTAAAAATATTAATATTGTTCCTGATACTTTTTCTCTCGAAACTGACAGTTGATTTCGCTTTTCTGTATTTAACATCGGAGGCAGAAGAAAGAAAAAAATGGGTGGGTTACTATGTTTTACTGGCCATGTTTTATCCGTTATTCATAAGCTATACAGCCGTTTGGGGGCAGTTTAAGGGGTTTGAATGGAAAGGACGTTTTTACGAAAAATAAGAAATATGGCAAGAATTTGGTTGAGCAGCAGCCCCATGCAGGGAATCACCGACGACGTATTTAGAATGGCACATGCCCGGATTTTTGGCGGTATCGACGAATATTACGGCCCCTATATCCGCCTGGAAGAAAACGGGGAGATTAAAAAATCGCAATGGCTCGATGCTGCATCGCCTATGAACAAGGAAATCCATTACATCCCCCAGATTCTCAGCAATCATGCACTACTCATTTTAGATGAACTTAGGCGATACCATGAGCTGGGTTTTACTGAAGCTAACTGGAATCTGGGCTGCCCCTACCCTATGGTTACACTAAGAAACCTGGGTGCTGGTCTGTTGAACAAACCACAGTTGGTTGATGACATTTTATGTAAAATAATAGCAGAATCCCCCATAAAACTTTCGGTTAAATGCCGGTTAGGACTTGAGAACCATCAGGAAATCATCCCATTGATGGGTATTTTTAATCAATATCCTTTAACCAAAATCATGATTCATGCCCGCACAGCCAAACAAATGTACAGTGGCTATGCCAGGCCGGAACTCATTCTTCCATTACTCGGGCAAACCCATCACAAATTGGTTTATAATGGTGATATTCAATCAGCTCGACAGTTGGAAGGACTGATTGGATTGTTCGATGAGAAAGTTGACGAGTTTATGGTGGGACGCGGATTGATAGTTAGCCCACATCTTGCGGCTCAAATTCATGGGGAATTTTTGAGCGAAACTGATTTACGCAAAAAATGGCTGGAATTTCATTCACTACTTCTCAACCACTACAGCGAACGAATGCAGGATCATCCTTTATTTCGAAAAATGATTAGCTTCTGGGAGTATTTTTCGCAGAGTTTTATTCAGGATCATAAGGCACTGAAATTGGTTAAGAAATCGAGAAACCTAACAAGCTATATCAATAATTCGGCATCCATATTCCATCATTATGAATTCAAACAATCTGATATATAGCGGCTTAGCAGCTGTTGCGGGCGGAATTCTGCTGGGCATTTCGTGGATTGAGATAACCCCCTGGGCTTTTCTAATTTTTGGAGCTTTGGTTTCCCTGTTTTTTTTGGCAGATAAATGCAGGGAAAATCTGCGCTGTATTTTTCTGTTTTCCTTTGCCACTTTCCTGCTCTGGCATCTGATTGCCGCGTACTGGATGATTTTTTCCACCGTTTTGGGAAGCGTGACAGCCTGGATGGTCAATTCGTTTTTAATGGCCGGGGTTGTTAGCCTGAGTGTATTTTCAAAATCGAAAATAAAATGGCTTCCGCCGGAAATCATTTTAAGCATTTACTGGCTGAGTTTCGAAATCATGCATCTGTATTGGGATTTAATGTGGCCGTGGATGACTTTGGGCAATGTTTTTGCCAATCGGGTGGAATGGATTCAATGGTATGAGTTTAGCGGAGTTTATGGAGGAACTTTTTGGGTGATTGCAGCGAATGGCCTGGCTTTCAGATTTATAAAAAGCCTGTACCTGAAGAAATTTCGCAGCGGGTTGGTTTGGTTTGTTATGGCTGCTTTGTTGATTTTGATTCCCGTTGTTTTCTCTAAAAGTCTCTTGAACTCAGAAACCCAACCGACCGAAATGATTTCCGTTTCGGTGGTACAACCCAATATTGATACTTACCGTGAAAAGTTTGGTGCATTATCGCCCTTAGCCCAGAGTGAAAAGCTGGTTCAACAGATGCAGAACGACCATTCCAGCAACATTTATATTTTACCCGAAACTGCCATTCCCGAAAGTTTCGACCCGGAACAATTACCATTTCCCGCATCCATTGAACTGGTTATGCACCATTCTCAAACCACGCAAACCACCATTGTTGGAGGTTTTTATACCCACCACAACCAACATCACTACAACAGTGCCCTGGTTATTGAAAACGGGAAAATTGTTGCCTGCCGAAACAAAATTAAACTACTTCCCTTTGCCGAATCGGTGCCCTTTGGCCGATGCTCGGGGAAATTGGAGAGATTTATTGAAGCACAAGGGGGATTGGGATTTAGTTATGAGCGCGATTCGGTGGCGCGGGTTTTAACTTTGAACGGGCACAAGATTGGAGTATTCATCTGTTTTGAATCGGTATTTCAGGATTTTGGTGCAGAGATGACCCAAAATGGCGCTGAGCTTCTCTTAGTTATCACCAACGACGACTGGTGGCACGACACCCCCGGCCACAGGCAGCATTTCGCCCTGAGCAGGCTCAGAGCCATAGAAAACCGCCGCTCCATAGCCAGGGCAGCCAATACCGGAATTAGTGGATTTATCGACAGCTATGGGCGGGTAATGAAAGCTTCCGAATACAAGGAAACATGTATTCTCAGCGCAGAAGTAAGCCTCAACCCCGAAAAAACCTTTTTTACAAAACATGAACCTGTGCTGCGATGGAGCATTTTGGGATTGGCCGGGGGATTGCTGCTTTTTGTTTTGGTGGGAGGAATTAGCAGGAAAAATGAATGATTTACCGGAACACAGTGTAGGGATTTCTATATGAAGAATTTTACTGATTTTCCCCGGCTTCGGTGATGATCGCGATGCCAAATTTTCACTGATTTACCCCAGTCCCAAGGGGTGTCAGTGAAAATTCCGGATTCAATTCCGTTACAGAATTTTCACATATTTCCCCCTAAAACCCAAAAACACGACATTTTGAGCCATTTTGAAGCCCGAAAAATGCTTG
>DYSN01000295.1 GCA_020718205.1 Draconibacterium orientale | reverse complement strand
GCAGAAAATGGTGTCTCCTTTTTCTCTGATATTCTGCGGGGTAAGGACCCAGCTCGATGTTTTGGTGTCGATGGTGCCCAAAGTTTGCAAATGGCGATATTCCTGCTCTGAGAGAATTTCGATGCCCATTTCTTTGGCCATTTCCAAAGCGCTGTGGTGGGGTTTGTGCTCTTTGCGCGATTCCAGTGCTTCCCTGTCGTAGCAAACGCTTCAGCGGCCTTTGGGACTTTCAGCCGAGCAATCCATGAAAAGATATTGATTGTTTTTCTGGTCAAAACCAACCACATCGGGCTCTCCTTCAGTTCTTTCCATCTCGTTCAACGACCAAAGCTTTTCGGGAGCGTGGCGGAGTTTTTCCTCTATCTCTGCCCAATTTAAACCCAAATGGCGGTTTTTATTCTTCCCGAAACGAGTTTGTAATATCTGGAGTAAGTCGGCAATTTCATTGGCTGAAAGTTTATTTTGAGGATTCATAGATTTCGAATGTTTGAAATGAATGCCGCAAATGTCTGTTACTGGTGCAGATTATAAAATTTAAATATTTGTTAATCAGGTTATTTCATAATCCCTTAGAGTTGTGGAATCTTTGTTTTTAAGATAAGTTGCTCTTCAAATCACCCTCTGATAAAACTTAATAAATCAGGCAGTTGGGATTTATTAAATAATAGTTGATTGCTAATCTTCTAATTTTGCAGGCTCGAAATTGATCCTGGCCTTTTCGCCCAAGGCGGCAATAATAAAATAGCCAAAATGCATATTAACAGGGCTGATGGTTCCCGATGAAAAGGAAACCCCAACTCCACCACCGGGTGAAACAGATGGACTGGCAGTAAAATTACCCAAAGTAACAAAAGTGGGAGTTCGGTCGGGAGCACCTTTAAAGGTTACCTGAGTGCCTGTGAAACCTCCTTTGTTGAGTTTGAGTTTTTCACCGTCTGCAAGCTCAATGGCCAAATAAGTTAATGGCGAGATGAAGGTTTCTTCTTTATTGATTTTCAGATTGGTAATATAATCCGGTTCATCAATAAGCTCGCCCATGATATAGATATTAGGGTCTTTGAATTTGTTATTACTATATTCTGCCTCTTCTTTGAAAAATTGATAAATATTGATGGTTACTGTAATGCTATCGTGTTCGGTTCTTGCTACTGTATCTATGCGAAACATATTGGCTCCCAAATAATTGGCTTTCCGTTTAAAATTATCGAATAAGGTGTTCAGGTTAAGTTTGTGCGTATTGGTTACTGTCCCCTTCAAGGTGGCTACCAGCAAATGATTATCCAGCTTTAAATCAGGATGAACCATAAAAAAGAAATTCCCTTCTCTTTTGGAGAAAAAGTCGGGATCCTGATAAATGACAGAAATTTTTTGAGAATATCCACTTATCGAAAGTAGGGTGAATGCCAAAAAGGAAAGAAATAATTTGTTCATTGTCAGTGGTTTATTGTTCATAAAATTCATTCTATTCTTGTTTATTTACGAGGTTAAATTCCCTCCGAAATAGCATATTTAATGGAGATTGTGTGCTTTCAATCGTCTTTGCCAATTCGGAGAAACCTCAAAAATAGTAAATAATGGAATACCACCTTTTATAACCCTGATAAATTTTTTGCAGGGGTAAATTAAAGTAGGAGACAAAGATAAATGATTTAATGCATTTATCTTTGTCGTCCT
>DYSN01000294.1 GCA_020718205.1 Draconibacterium orientale | reverse complement strand
CCATACCTCGACAATACCGATGCTCAAAACTTGAGTTTAAATGGGAATCTATTAGAAATTACAGGGGGAACGGGTGTCGATTTGTCGGCTTTTACCCCGCTGACCGAAACCCAAATTGATGGTTATGTAGCCAATAATGGCTATATCACCAGCCCCGACGATGCCGATGCCGACCCTACAAACGAAATCCAAACCCTTTCTTTAAGCGGTACACAACTCAGTTTAAGCGGTTCGACAAGTGTCAATTTATCAGCCCTTAACTACTGGAATAAAATAGGCGAAAACCTGAATTATGTACAAGGTTCGGTAGGTGTAGGTACACTGCCCGCAGCTCGATTTCACGTACATAACCCCGAATACGACCCCTACACTGTTGGTGTAGGTCTTGGCTCAGGACAGACCGACGTACAAGGTGCAGGCGGTGCTCCTATAACTCAAGCTTCTACCGGAACAATCTTGTTGACCAACAAAAATGCAGGCCTTACTTCGAACGATGGTTTATTAATCCAATCGCAGAACAGCAATGCCATTTTTACGCTACAGGAAAGCGGCCAAATCCATTTTGTATCGGGCTCTCAAACCCGAATGAGTCTGTTGAACAACGGTAAACTTAAAGTTACCGGCTTATCGGGAACCGGCGAACGCATGGTCAGTGTCGATGCACAAGGCCAAATGGCAGCCACTTATCCGATAAGCGACTTACAAAACGTATGGTCGAAAAACGGCAACAAAGCGTATTACAATAACGGGAATGTTGGCGTTGATACCGATAACCCTAGTGAAAAATTGGACATTAATGGACGGTTAAAAGTAAGAGGTTCAGACTTGTATTTAGGTTTGGACAACGCTGATATAAATTCAATTAACAGAGCTTTAGTTAAAGAATATGGAACGGATTTATTAACTATTAATTACGGAAACGACTATACCGAAGGCGTTAAAATAAACGGTGCAGTAAAAATTACATCGATAGCAGGGACAGGCAGCACGCCCGTACCTGTGGTGTGCGATGCAAACGGCGTATTGAGTAGAGGCAATTTAAGCAGCTTGCAAGATAATTTGGGCAACCATACCGCTACGCAAAATTTGAATATGAATGGTCGAAATATACTATCGAATAGTTCCGAAAACTGTTTTACCATTGCACAAAATACGACAAGTTCTAACGGCCCAACTATTGAAATGTATGGTACCGGTCATTCAAATGTAAATCGTAAAGGATCGATGACTTTTGTGACCAATGGCGAAACAGGATATTATAATTTTGCAGTTTATAAGAACTCAACTTGGGTTACTAACCTGTTTATACATTCAAATGGTAACGTAGGGATTGGTACAACTGGGACAACTGCCCCAGGCGAAAAACTAGAAGTGGTCGGAAATGTTAAAGTAAGTACTTTGAGTGGCACAGGCGAGCGATTTGTAACCGCCGATGCAACCGGAAAACTATTAGGTACACATCTTTTGAGCGAGTTCGAAAACATTTGGTCGAAAAACGGCAACAAAGCGTATTACAATACCGGCAATGTGGGTATTGGGACAAATAATCCAAATGGTAATTTACATTTATGGAACGAAGCAACAGAAAGTAATAGCTGGAATCCAAGCACGATAACTTTGGGTAATACAAATGCTCCTACAACCCACAGTGCACTGAAGTTATGGGGTAATATCGACTA
>DYSN01000293.1 GCA_020718205.1 Draconibacterium orientale | reverse complement strand
CACAATCCTCGACAGAAAGCAAGAAACACATCAATAAGTTCTGGCTGATTCACCTTGTGGCTGGCATATAAAAATGCTTGAAAGGAGTTTTTAAGATATGAGTAATCGCGAAATCGATTTGTAAGGTTGACCGGAATAAGCAAGGAGTCACTGATTGAAGTTAATCGCCTCTTATTAAACCCAGTAATAACCCGCCCGCGACTCCCATTATCAAAAAGAACATCGACTGCTTCCTGCAACATGCGTTTTTCATTCCGAATAATAATATCAGGGGCATCCAATTCAAGAAGGCGCTTTAACCGGTTGTTTCGGTTAATGACTCGCCGATACAAATCATTAAGATCTGAATTGGCAAATTTGTCACCTTCTAAAGGAATAAGGGGTCGCAGATCTGGCGGCAAGACAGGAATAATTTCAAGCACCATCCGCTCAGGTGGATTGCCAGAATCACGAAGTGATTCAATAACAAACAACCGTTCTTGCAGTTTCTGCATTTTTGTTTTTGAGCGTGTCCGTGCCAGATCATCTCGCAACTTCAACGATAAAGCAATCATGTCCTGTCTGGCCAGAAGCTCTCTGATGGCCTCAGCACCGATTTCAACCTTAAATTGATCGGGAAAGGCATCCCTCTGCAATCGATATTTCTCTTCAGTGAGCAGGGTGCCAGCAGGAATAGACTCAACACTCGACTCGATAACAGCGTATTGTTCAAAATAAATAATCTTTTCAAGCTGCTCTAAGGTCAGATCAAGGACGGCACCAATTTTGTTAGGTTGACTTTTGAGAAACCATATATGGGTAACAGGTGCGGCTAATTTTATGTGACCGAACCTGGCCAGTCTGTCTTTTAAAGGGGTTATTGGGGCACCGCATACTTGGCAGGTGCTGCCGCTGTGTTTTTTGAATTGATGTATATTTTTTTTGTTAATCGGAGTTTCTTGCATTAGAGCGATGCCGAACCAAGAGCAAGAGCACCGATAGGTTTCTTTCCTTCCGAAAATATTTTCACAAAAAAGACCTCTATGGACAGGATCACCATTCTTGTCAAAATCTACAGTCTCGGGCAGAATAACCTCACCACTTGAGCTGCTAAGAATATCTTGAGGTGACAGGACACTTGTGAAGCATGAAGCTTTAACTGGCCAATCAATTTCGATTGATGCGGATTCTTTTGGGAAGAACATAATTAACTCACATATTCTGGGTTAATTAGGAAAGTGATATTTTGATGGTGCCATTGCAAGTAGTGTGAGATACGCAGGCCCGTTCAATCATTTCCAATAGAGAAATATCACACTTGCTACCGGGAGTAATAGCACCATAACAATGCCAAGACAGCCACCCTTGCCACTCTTGACATCTTTTCGTTTTCGATCATTTTTGGTGATTTTATCGTATAGAATATAATCGAGG
Organism: Draconibacterium orientale; assembly: GCA_020718205.1. GTDB lineage: Bacteria > Bacteroidota > Bacteroidia > Bacteroidales > UBA12170 > UBA12170. The sequence continues at coordinate 273 of DYSN01000293.1, read as the reverse complement.
ACTTTATCATCAACGATCCGCCCTCTGTGCTTATCATGATCATCATAGTCTTGATTCATTGGATTTGCCTACTACTCATTATTTTTTGTTGATGATCGCTCTAATGGAGCCACCCAGGAGATCGTTATCGCCCCAATAGCCACCATGAAGAATCAAAAGGTCAGGCTTGACAACTGATTTTTTTGCCAATGAAGAGTCCGCCGGCGTAGCGGAGCCCGGCTGAACAATTGATTGGCGTATTTACGCTTTGCAACAGTCAACATCTTTCCAAAA
>DYSN01000034.1:30930-33274 GCA_020718205.1 Draconibacterium orientale | reverse complement strand
CTTCCCCCTGGGCAAAAGTTGCAGTAGTAAATAAAGAGATAAAAAGATAAGCAAAAAGTAAGATATTTTTTTTCATGTCCCCCGTAAATTTCATATTAGTTAAGCCAACATTGATGACAACCCATAGGCTATATAGTTGCCTGAATTTTAGTTTATTGTTTGAGCCGCACAATTTACAAATTTTTTAGAAAGGCTGAAGAGCTTTTGAAATTATCTTTCGAAGCCTAAAAAAAATCTTTTTTCCATCGCTCCCCGTCCAATTTATTAAATTTGTGCCCCGGCAAAACAATTTCTTAATACGTATCATTATAAAATTGGTTTTATTTGCAGGAATTTCTTCATGGAAGCGAAAACAATTAAATAACTGATTTTGAACACTTCAGCAGAAGAAATGCATTATTGGTCACTTAAAAAAAATTAATTATGTGTGGAATTGTAGGCTATATTGGCCCAAAAGATGCTTATCCAATCCTTATTAAAGGACTCAAACGATTAGAATACAGAGGCTACGACAGCGCAGGTGTGGCTTTAATCAATGGTGATTTGAAAATCTATAAAAGCTATGGTAAAGTTGCTGATTTGGAAAACTATGCCAAAGATAAGGACGTAGCCGGAAATATTGGTATCGCCCATACCCGTTGGGCTACCCATGGCGAACCAAACCATAAAAATGCTCACCCTCATTACTCCCAAAATAAAAAACTAGCCATTATTCACAACGGCATAATCGAGAATTACTCGAGCCTGAAAGAGGAGCTTATTACCCGCGGTCATCAGTTTGAAAGCGATACCGATACCGAAGTGCTTATCCACCTGATTGAAGATGTTCAGGAAAATGAAAAAGTTAATTTGGTAGAAGCGGTGAGAATTGCGCTAAACATGGTTATTGGTGCTTATGCCATTGCCATTTTATCGAAAGATGATCCGGATTTATTGATTGCTGCCCGCAAAGGAAGCCCATTGGTGATAGGTATTGGCATTGACGATTTCTTTTTGGCTTCCGATGCCACACCACTCATAGAATATACCAAACAGGTGGTTTATATGGACGATGAGGAAATTGCCATTATTCCCCGTGGAGGCGAGCTTCAATTGAAAACCATCAAAAATAAAGATAAAACACCCTATGTGCAGAAGTTGGAAATGAACCTGAGTGCCCTGGAAAAAGGCGGTTACGATCATTTTATGCTCAAGGAAATTTACGAACAACCCACCTCCATCAAAGATTCCATGCGTGGTCGTATTCACCCTGAATTGGGCACTGTTACTCTCGGCGGAATCATCGACTACGAACAAAAATTAGCCAAAGCCAGCCGTATCATCATGGTGGCTTGTGGAACCAGCTGGCATGCAGCCTTAGTGGGTGAGTATCTGTTCGAAGATATTGCCCGCATCCCTGTGGAAGTGGAATATGGCTCGGAGTTTCGTTACCGGAATCCCATTATCAACGAAAACGATATTGTAATTGCCATTTCGCAATCGGGCGAAACCGCCGATACGCTGGCAGCCATCAGCATGGCAAAAGAAAAGGGCGCTACCATTCTGGGAATTTGTAATGTGGTTGGAAGCAGCATTGCCCGCGAAACCCATGCCGGCAGCTATACTCACGCCGGTCCCGAAATTGGAGTAGCTTCTACCAAAGCCTTCACTGCTCAGGTTACCGTTCTCACCATCATGGCATTGCGTGTTGCTATGCTCAAGGGAAGCATCGAAAAAAGCCGCTTTATCCGACTGATAAACGAAATGGAACTGCTGCCCAAAAAAGTGGAAGAAACACTGAAAGTGAACAGCACCATTCTCGAAATTTCGAAAATATTTACCTATGCCCGTAACTTCCTCTATTTAGGCCGCGGATACAATTTCCCTGTGGCATTGGAAGGAGCGCTGAAACTTAAGGAAATCAGCTATATCCATGCCGAAGGCTACCCTGCTGCCGAAATGAAACATGGCCCCATTGCCCTTATCGACAAGGAAATGCCGGTGGTGGTGGTGGCTACCAAAAAAGGAAACTACGAGAAGGTGGTGAGCAATATCGAAGAGATTAAAGCCCGCAACGGAATCATCATCGCTGTTGTGAACGAAGGTGATAAGGAAGTGAGCAAATTGGCCGACTATACCATTGAAATTCCGGAAACCGAAGAAATGTTCTCGCCCATTCTGGCCACCATTCCTTTGCAGCTTTTGGCCTATCACATTGCTGTTCGTCGCGGTTGTGAAGTAGATATGCCCCGAAATTTAGCCAAATCAGTGACTGTGGAATAGGATTCTTTGTTGATTTGTTGATTTGTTCTTTGTTCGTGGTTCGATTGTTCGTTGTTCGTGGTTCGGAGCCCGGACAATGAGC
>DYSN01000034.1:0-30830 GCA_020718205.1 Draconibacterium orientale | reverse complement strand
ACTCCTTCCCCACTTAACATTTCTTGTGAATCAACTTGTTGCAAAAGCACTTATCTTTGCGGGTCAAAATGGATTTTAATGAATAAAGAGAATCTTATCCTGTCTACCGCAAAAACCGTGATAGAGCAGGAATATAAGGCCATTCAAAACCTTTCGAACCTCCTTACCCCCGATTTTGAAAAGGCTGTGCAAGGCATTTACGAATCGAGCGGAAGGCTTATAGTTACAGGTGTTGGGAAGAGCGCCCATATAGCCCAAAAAATGGTGGCTACCTTCAACTCCACCGGAACACCAGCCATTTTTATGCATGCCGCCGATGCCATTCATGGCGACCTGGGCATCATTCTGAAAGATGATATGGTTCTGGTAATCAGCAAAAGCGGAAATACACCCGAGATTAAAGTCCTTGTTCCCTTGATTCGTTTGAGAGAAAACAAAATAATTGCCCTTACCGGAAATATCGATTCATACCTGGCTCAACAAGCTGATTTTGTGATAGATGTTACTGTAGACAGGGAAGCATGTCCCAACAATCTGGCTCCCACCACCAGCACAACCGCCCAGTTGGTCATGGGCGATGCCATTGCGGTTTCGTTGCTCGAACTGCGTGGTTTTAGCACCAACGATTTTGCCAAGGTGCATCCGGGTGGCGCTTTGGGGAAAATGCTCTATCTTACTGCGGCAGATATTTATACACACAACGAAAAGCCTCAGGTTAAAACCGATACCCCAATGGCCGAAGTAATCGTTGAAATGACATCGAAGCGGCTGGGTGCAACTGCCGTTCTCGAAGACCATAAAATAGCAGGCATGATAACCGATGGCGACCTTCGCCGCATGATCCAGCGGGAACAGAATTATACCCATCTCAAGGCAGGAGATATCATGAACAAGCATCCTAAAACCATTTCCCACGATACCCTTCTGGTAGATGCATTGCACATGATGCGAGGCAACAATATTACTCAGGTTCTGGTCACCCAAAACGACCAATACGTCGGGGTGATTCATATTCACGATATTCTCAAGGAAGGAATCATTTAAAATATGCTTAAACAACTAAAACTCTTTTTACTACTTTTACTCACGTCAAATCTGCCCATTTTAGGGCATTCTCAGGTTACAAAAATTATGGGTGTTGTTAAAGATGCTATCACCCTTCAACCTGTTCCTTTTGCCAACGTATATTTCAAAAACACAACCACCGGAATTTCAGCAGGCTTCGAAGGTGATTTTTCTCTGGAGCTTGTGGCACCCTCCGATAGCCTTTTTGCCTCGGCCATGGGTTATAAAGCCGCCGGATTAAAGCTCAAAAAAGGCGGATTCCAGAAAATTGAGTTTTTGCTAAAGCCCACTGAAATCAAGCTCAACGAAGTGGAAATTTTTGCAGAATCTGACCCTGCCCTCATCATCTTTAACAAAATCATAGAAAACAAACCCCGCAATAACCCCAAAGAATTTGAATTCTTTGAATACAGGCTCTACGGCAAGATTCAGATTGATGCCAATAATGTTTACGAGCAATTGCAGGATAGTCGCTTGCTCAAAAAATTTCAGGTCATCTTTAACTATATCGACACCTCCACACTCAATGGAAAAGCCTATCTCCCCATGATGCTCACCGAATCTGTGAGCAAGGTTTATCAGCGCAGCAATCCAAAAAGCAGCCGCGAGGTTATTTTAGCATCTCAGATTTCGGGCTACGAGAACGAAAGTATTGCTCAGTTTATGGGCGGACTGTATCAGGAAGTGAATATTTACGACAACTATATCGGTATTTTCGAGAAGAATTTCATCAGTCCTGTTTCCAATAGCGGTCGTTCTTCCTACGATTATATAGTACTCGATACCAGCTATATGGGCAATAAAAACTGCTATCACATGATGTTTAAGCCCAAACGAAAGCAGGAGCTTACCTTTGTGGGGGAAATGTGGATTCACGACAGCACCTATGCAGTGGCCAAAGTGGATATGAAAGCCGCCGGCGATGCCAATATCAACTTTGTAAACGATATTGCCATCAGTCAGGAATACGATGTGGCCAACGACAGCCTGTGGGTTTTGTCGCGCGATAAAATATTGTTAGACGTAAACGTGGTAGAAAATACCATGAAAATACCAGGATTCTATGCAACCCGCAGCAGTTTCTACTCCGATTTTGTGTTCAATCAGACTCCCCCCGACAGTATTTTTAAAAGTCCCGTGGATGTAATCACCCTTTCGGATGTGAATAAAAAGGACATGGATTTCTGGAAGCAAAACCGCGATGTGCCTCTATCGAAAAACGAGAGGGGGATATATCAAATGGTAGATTCTGTTCAAAGAATTCCCCTGTTCCGAACCTATGTCGATGCTTTGTATATGTTCACCAGTGGGTATTTGAAGTGGGGTCAGTTTGAGTACGGACCCACCTATAAATCTATTAGCTATAACCCCACCGAAGGTATGCGTCTTCGATTTGGTGGCAGAACAAGCAACGACTTCTCTACCAGGCTCTTGCTCACTGGCTATCTGGCCTATGGTTTTGGCGATGAACAGATTAAAGGAAGCGGGGGGTTTCTCTATATGCTCAATAAAAATCCTTACCGAAAGATAGGTGCCGATTTTAAATACGACCTGGAGCAGCTGGGGCAGAGAAATATCACCTTTACCGACGATAATTTTCTCACCTCCATCTTTCGGCGCAGCCCCAACGATAAACAATCGATGGTGGAGAGCTACAAGATATATTACGAACACGAGTGGTTCAGTGGTTTTAGTACCGGTTTGAGCCTCAACCACCGAAAAATCTTCCCCGTGGGCGATCTCACCTTTCAAATTTGGGATGGCGATTCCTATTATGAGATGGAGTCCATTAAGACAAGCGAGGTGTCGGTTAAGGTACGATTTGCCTATCAGGAGAAATACCTTATGGGAGAATTTGAACGCCTGAGCCTGGGGACAAAATATCCTGTGCTCGAAGTCAACGCCACCTATGGCATTCCGCAGTTGCTCTCGTCCAATCAAGAGTATTTTCGGTTGATTTTACAGGCGCGACACTGGTTCAATGTGTATAATCTGGGTTGGAGTAAATATGTGATAGAAGGAGGAAAACTTTGGGGGAATGTGCCCTATCCTTTGCTCGAAATAGCTCCCGGCAATCAAACCCTCATCAGCGACCAGTATGCCTATAACCTGATGAACTACTTTGAGTTTATCAACGACAGCTACGTGAGCATTTTCTATACCCACCATTTCGACGGATTGCTCTTTAACCGGATTCCGCTGCTTCGCAAACTCAAATTCAGAGAGGTGGTTCACGCCAAAGGAATTATAGGCCAGCTGAGCGATGGAAATGCACATTATTCGCAATTACCACCCTACACTTATACCCTCACCCGACCCTATTATGAAGTGGGAGTGGGCATAGAAAATATTTTCAAGATTGGCCGTATCGATTTTATTTGGCGGCTCAACCATCATGAACATCCAGGTACCCAGCGATTTGGTATTTTTGGAGCTCTGGAGTTTTCATTTTAATATTGAACCATGAACCCGAAATTTAGCTCCACGGTAAAAGCAGATTAATTTATACTTTTGTTTTATGATTCTACACACCGACAATATCATTAAAAAATACGGCAAGCGCTCCGTAGTGAAAGGAGTGAGCGTGAGCGTGAACCAGGGAGAGATAGTGGGTTTGCTGGGGCCAAATGGAGCCGGTAAAACCACCAGTTTCTACATGATTGTAGGATTGATAAAACCCAACGAAGGCCATGTTTATCTCGACGACAAGGAAATTACCCGCGAACCCATGTACCGCAGAGCGCAGCTTGGCATTGGCTATTTAGCTCAGGAAGCCAGCGTGTTCAGAAGCATGAGCGTGGAAGACAATATTAAATCGGTACTTGAATTTACAACCTTAACATCGAGCGAGCAGGATGTAAAACTAAACTCACTTCTCGACGAATTTGGGCTTCAGCATATCCGCAAAAGTACTGGTATTCAGCTTTCGGGGGGCGAAAGACGCCGAACCGAAATAGCGCGCTGCCTGGCCGCCAATCCCCGTTTTATTCTTCTCGATGAGCCTTTTGCAGGCGTTGATCCCATTGCTGTTGAAGACATTCAAACAATAGTAAAAAAGCTGAAAGACAAGAATATAGGCATTCTAATCACCGACCACAACGTTCACGAAACCTTAAAAATTACCGATCGTGCCTATTTGCTTTTCGAAGGTTCGGTGCTTAAAAGTGGTTCGGCAGAAGATTTAGCCTCCGACGAGCATGTGCGCAGAGTTTATCTGGGTCGCAATTTCGAGTTGCGGAAATAGCGTTTCATGAAAACTTTGCCCTATTAACATCCACCCGGCATTTTAATGAAACACCGGCTTCTGATGGATATTACTTCTTTCAAACTTGTTGAACGTATAAATAAATCCAATAAGTAGAATGCCGGAGTCATTCATGGAACTTTGTATCTGCCTTCAATCAAAACTATATCAGAAGTATATTGAGCGAAATATCCATAAACTCCAATAAAAAAGGCCCCACCAAAGTGAAGCCTTCCGTAAATTATAATCTGACGTTGTTTAGAGTTTAATGAATTTCACCACCGAATTTCCACTTTTTCCTGTGATTATCAGCGAATAGTTTCCAGCTGATAAGTCTTTGAAATTCAGGTTGATGTTTTGCATCCCGCCGGTAAACATTTTGCTATCTAAAGCTCTGGTGCTTCCGTTTGGTAAAACCAGCATGATGCTGAGCACTTGTGGCTTGTCGTTTACAAATTGTAAGCTGGCACTGTGAGTCACAGGATTGGGATAGAGTTCCATGTTCATGGTGGCCATTTCATTGGTTTGGCTGATGATGCCCATGGCGGGGAAAACGATATAGTCAACCCAGGCCTTATCCTGTCCGGCTGTAACGCTCACATCTTTGGTATAGGCCCATTTGAAGGTGTGTTCGCCCGCAGCAACCACATAGGTTGCGCGTGTCCAGTCCACTTCACCCGACCAGCTGTCCAACTCGTTTTCATCCACAAAAAACCGGAGGAAGTCGTAATTGCCCTCGGAGGAAACTTTATAATAGAAACTCAATGTATCTGAATTGATTACGTTCAAGTCAACCATCATTTCGCTGCTTTCATAATCGGCAATAGAGCCGGATTGAGCACAAAATTCGCCTTCCCAGGGGTTTGTATTGGTCATGGTCCAGGGAGAATTTCCGCCGGTATACCATTCATAATGATTGAAATTTCCAGTTTCCCAATCTTCCACCTGAAGTCCAACGGGCAGGAAATAAGCCATATAGGCACTATAAGCTCCCGAAGAAAGATTGAAAGTAAGTTGGGCAATATCGCCGATAACAGCCGACTCGTCAACCATCAACTCAAACTGGAGCAGCGATTGCATGGAAGGTGCTAAGGCATTGGCGGTTTGGGTTGGATTGCTGATGACAACAAAACTGCTTTGGCTGGATAGTTGTCCGGTAATATTTTGGCTGGTGCTGTGGCCAATATTTGAGAAATTCACGGTAAAGAGCACTGTTTCGCCAGCATCTAAACGGCCGTTGTTGTTTCCGCTTTCGTCGTTCACATCGAAGGCAACCATTTCGAATTTTGGCGCAAAGGCAGTGATAACCAAAGGACTCATCCATTCGTTGGAGTCGCTTGTAATCTGAACTTCGAAAGGAAACTGAGTCATATCTTCCACATTTCCGGCTACCGAAAAAGCAAAGGCATCTTCCATATTTATTGTGGAATTGCCCTGAATCTGACCAGCTTCCACCTCATTATCGCTGATGGTGATTTGCGAGTTATCGCAGGTTAAATGAGCCACCACATCAGAGGCAATCATCTGACCTACATTTTGGAGAGCCACCGAAAGGGTCACCGATTCGCCATAATCCAAAGCCTGATTGTTATTGCCGTTTTCGTCGTTGATTTCGAAATCCTGCAGAATAACATAGGCTCCTTCGGCGGGAATCACCTGAACTTCGAAGGAATGGGGAGTACAATTGAAACCGGAAACCCACAATATCGCAGTTCCTACATCGGTAAAGACCGGGTCGAGATTGAACAGCACTTCGCCATTGGCATTGGAAATACCTGTTCCATAGAGAATTCCGTTCATCACCAGAGATGCAGTTAAACCTTCCACAGGATTTCCTGAAGAAGTTATATCGAGAGAATAGTCTGGTTGTCCGATGGTTACAGCGGTTGGATAGTTCACATCAATATCCCGGGGTTCTGCTGTCCAGATGGACATGGCAGGATCGCCCAGCACGTTGCAATCGTAGAAACACCAGCGCAGTGCACCTTCTTCCCACTGTCCGGGGGCATTAACCCAGGGAGCGGTTTCGTATTTTGAGATTCTGTGGGCTTCGCCAATTCGGTGGGCCGAATCGGTATAGAGTGCGTTCACAAACTCACGGTGAATATGGGCAGATGGCCCTTCGGTTTGTCCTTCGTTAAACCAGCCATAGCGTGAGTTTCCAATAAAAGCAGCCGCAAAATTGTCTATTTTAACCATGTGTTCGGCAATGCAGTCGTTGGCATCGAAGGAGCCACAGATACAGCCATGGGTATACACATTGGTAAATTGATGGTCAATGCCATTGGCGCCGCTAAAATTATTATTGGTAATTTCCTCGGTATAATATTTCATCACAGTATTTTCGTTAGCATGGCCCACATGGTGAACGAAGTTTTTACCGGCGTTGATTTCGTTGGTGAGAGTTGCTGCACTCCAACCCGAAATTTCATCATAGAGTTTGGTGATATTGTTCGATTCGGGAATTCCGGTGGTTTCGTAGCCGTTATCGTCGCGATAGCCCACAAGGAGTTCGAGATAGTCGGAGCCCCAGGTTTCCGGATTGTCGTAGAGATGTTCGCCCGCAAAAAGTGGGTGGGCGAGCTCGCCTGTAACAGGAGCCGATTGGTAACTTATGGTTTTATGAAGCATTTTTTGAAGCTCGGAGCTGTTGGAGAACGAAAAACGAGCCACTGCAATTTCGGGGAGCAAATCGTCCTCGCCTATTTCGGCCCAACGGCCATCGGCATCGGTGTTCCAATTGCCATCGAGGGCGGAGTAATAAAGGTCGGAGGGAATATTATCGTCTTCGTAAACCGAAGATGATTGCACGTGACAGTAGAATCCGCGATAGGGAATATGCTCCACATCGCCGCCTAGCATCACATAAAGAATGTTGTTGTTGGTGTATTCCTGAATGATATAATTCCTTATTTTATCCTGAGCATCTTGTCCATCCATCTCGGCCAGAATATCTTCTTTGCTTTTCACCTGTGCTTTCAAACCCCTGATAAGATAATGGCTTACCAGAGTATCGAATTCAGGAACAAATTGACTGGGGGTGATGATAAGAAAATTGTAATCGGTATTTTTGGAGGATGGGGCCGAAGGATAGAGCTTCATTTTTTCAGTATCATCGGCTATTTGCATCAGGTTGTTTTTCACCATGTTGCCAGCATTGTAAAGCAATAATGCCTGTTGAGCTTTGGGGGTTTGTTTGGTGTGAATTACCATATTCACCTGACGATAATAGTACAATTCACCACTCAGCGGAAAGTATTCGAATGGGGTATAATTGACAATTCCCACGCTGTGACCTGCGTAAAAAGCAGTGGTTTGGGTATGATTTCCGGCTCCGGGATAGGCAGCATTTGATTGATAAAAAGCTTTATCCTTCACAAAATCGCCAGTTTTTCCTTTGCTGATGGGCTGACTGTATTGACGGGGCATGAGCTGATAAGATCCCTGAATTTGTACTTTGTCGAGATATTCAATTTCTACTGATTCAATTTCTTCGCCCGGGCTCAAAACAATATTCGATGCGAACCAGGGTATCATTGGTTTTCCGGCTTCGGCGGTGTTCAAAGCACCGGGAGCCACAATAATGGAGTACTCTCCAACGGTTTTGACTTGAAAATGGTTAAAAAAATAAGCCTTTTCAAGGGTTTCGGCGGGAAGTTGTGTAGCAAGAAACACAACCCACAATAAAAAGAAAGCTTTTCTCATGATGGATAAATTATGACTGTTTTAATTTTGTGTTATTTGTCGGATGACCAGGGCAAAGTTAGCAAAGTTGTTTTGGCTTGTGGGGCAAACCCACTATTTAGCTTGTTTCTAAATAGCTGATTGTGATGGTTGTGTAGCGTATAATATTTTGTTTTGCTTTTTACTTTTCGACGAAACCAGTTATTGCCAATCGTGAGTTTACCAGCGCTTACCCTCTTCGGAAGCTTTTGTTTCTATGAATCGAAAACTTTCGCGATTTGTCAATTTCTACTATTATTGTATCAGAAATTGTGCACATGATAGACATCGAAAAACTCCGGCAAATCTACAAGTTCAGCCAGCATTTAAGGCTTGAAGATGCTTTTGAGCTCATCAAATCATCGAAAACCAAAATCTTTCAGAAAAAGGAAATCCTAATAGAGCCGGGTTCCTTGAAAAACGATTTGTTCTTTGTGCGCAAAGGTCTTATCCGACAGTATATCATCAACGAAAAGGGCGAGGACATTACTTTCCGGCTCATCCCCGAAAATTTTGTGGCTTCCAATGCCGACTTGATTCTATACAATAATCCTTCGCGCTATTTTTACGAGACGCTGGAGAAAACCCGCACCTTTTGCATCGATTTTAAAGTTGTTGAAGAAATTCTTGAAAAAAATCAACGGCTTCAATTGAGCCGCATTCGTTTTGCTCAACGCATGATGCGCGATATGAATCAACGCATAGAGAGTTTCATTCTTTTCACCCCCGAAGAGCGCTATATCAATTATATAAAAGAATTTCCCGATATGGCCAACCGCGTGCCCGACAAGTATTTAGCCAGTATTTTGGGCATCACCCCTGTGTCGTTGAGCAGAATAAGAGGCAGGATAGCTTCTCAGAAGAAATAGGGGTTTTTTATTAACCTTTGTTAATCTTTTTTGCGATTCGGCAGTCTAATTTTGCGACTTAAATTATTAATTCAAAAAAATTATGACGCACAAAAAAACATGGATTATCGCTATTTACCTGCTGGCAGGTATTATGCTCTTTACCAATTGCAAAAAAGATGAAGAAACGGCTGCGGAGGTATCGCAGGATGACGCCGCCGAAATGATGGAAGCTACCTTGATGGAAAGCACCGGCGGAGTTACCGAAACTGTGGAGAAAAGCTCCGAAGAAATTGTAACCGACTATGCGCTTTTTCCCGATTGCAGCCAATCGTTCGACACCACCTACAATTTTACGCACACCGGAGTGAGGGCTACGGCTAATTACAGCATTTCATGGGGCTATATAATCACCTGCAATCTCGGTGTTCCCAGCTCTATGGCTCTTCAAGCCACCAGTGCCGGAACTTATTCTACCAACAGAATCAGCTCCAACGACAATACCACAGCCAACCTGAATATCACAGGGTTACAGCCAACGGCTACCAACCTTACATTTTCAGGTAATCTGGCTCGCAATGGCACTCAGTCGCTCACCATCAACTCCAAAACCCACAGCATCAGCAGCACCATAACCCTAACGCTGAACAATGTAGTGGTGAATAAAACTACCTACGAAATTCAATCGGGATCGGGAACTGCCCTGTTAACGGCAGATAATGGCACCAATACTTTTACATTTTCCGGCTCCATAGTTTTTAATGGCGGAGGCAGTGCCACCATCACCATAAACGGAACAGTCTATGAAATAGATTTAAGCTAAACCCTGCGTGCATTTCAGTGTACCGGAAATGAAAAAGGCTGATGAATAACAGAAATTGCCCGTTTGAATTTGGCTCAAATGAATCCGCACAATGAAATCACCTGAGGAGGGATTGGGTTCATGGTTACAAACAATTGTTATTTCCCCTAACCAAGCCATGAATCGTTGCGTACCATCCCCGTTTAATTCCGCAAAGCAAAAAGCATATGCGGGTTATGGCGGGGGTGGTTTTTTTATGGAGAACAGACTGTTTTAACGATTGATGAAGTCGTGAACAAGTCTAATTACCTGATTCATGGTTACTTCTGTTAAAATTCGTTAAGGGGTTTGAGTGGTTGGTTTTTATGGAAGTGCAGCCCGTTTATTTTTCTAAATTTGTGGACTTTTAAAAATCCGTTTTATCCAATATAATGGCTTCATTTCAAACTGCTGAACGACATTCCGCTCTTGTTACAACCGACAATGTGTTGCATCAAAGACATATGATTGCGTATCATTCAGCGTCTCAATCGATTGGTGGTTATGTGCTCGAAGTGGGCTGCGGCGAAGGCTATGGCATGGAACTTCTGGCTCCGAAAGCCACCAAATACTTAGCCGTCGACAAATTTCCAACCCATATAAATCCCCAATTACCCGATTTTAAGAAAATCACCTTCCGGCAAATGAATGTTCCGCCCTTCGATGGTCTGGACGATAATTTGTTCGATTATATTGTTAGTTTTCAAGTGATTGAGCATATTGAAGATGACGAGTTTTTTGTTCGGGAGCTCTATCGCGTGCTCAAACCGGGCGGAAAACTCATTCTCACCACCCCCAATATTCAAATGTCGCTCACCCGAAATCCGTGGCATGTGAGAGAATACACTCCAACACAACTAAAAAATTTGGTTGCCGGAATTTTTAATCAGGTGGAACTCAAGGGGGTTTTTGGAAATGCCAAAGTAATGGAGTATTACGAAGCCAATAAAAAATCGGTGAGAAAGTTTACGCGGCTCGATATTTTCAACCTGCAATACCGCCTTCCGCGCCGTTTTCTACAGATTCCCTACGATATCCTTAACCGAATGAACCGACAAAAACTACATAAAAGCAATACATCTTTGAGCTCCGATGTTGGTCTCATCGATTATTTTTTGGCCGAAGCCAATGAGCAATGCTTAGATTTGTTTATTATCGCACAAAAAAAGAATAACTAAAAGCAAAATAGAAAACCTATGACCCTCAATTACAAAAAGTTTAACGACCTGATTGGCTGGATTGTTTTTGCAATAGCAACAATGGTCTATGTTTTAACCCTGGAGCCAACAACCAGTTGGTGGGATTGCGGCGAATATATTTCCACCGCCTATAAACTTGAAGTTGGACACCCTCCGGGCGCACCATTTTTTCAGCTTTTAGGCCGTTTCTTTAGCTTATTTGCTTTCGGAAATACTGCCAATGTTGCCTATATGATTAACATCATGTCGGCTCTCTCGAGCAGCTTCACCATCTTGTTTTTATTTTGGACCATCACCCGTATGGCTAAAAAGCTCATGGGCAACGATATGACCGATGTGAAAGCTTATGCAGTTTTTGCCGGTGGCGCCATTGGTGCTTTAGCTTTTACTTTCACCGATTCCTTCTGGTTTTCGGCTGTGGAAGGCGAAGTTTACGCCATGTCTAGTTTATTCACCGCCATTGTTTTCTGGGCCATTTTGAAATGGGAAGAAGTTGCCGATAGCCCCTATGCCTATCGATGGCTGATTCTAATTGCTTATATTGTAGGTCTTTCTATTGGGGTTCACTTGCTCAACTTGTTGGCTATTCCAGCCATCACCTACGTGGTGTACTTTAAGAAATATAAAAACCACGACCTAAAAGGATTTGTGTTGGCCGGATTTGTAGGGGTACTTATTTTGTCGTTCATCATGTATCTCATCATCCCCATGACCGTGAAACTGGCGGGTAATTTTGAGTTATTTTTTGTAAATTCGCTGGGTTTGCCCTTCAACTCAGGCTCCTTCATCTTCTTTATAATTCTTATTGGTCTCATAGTTTGGACCTGGAGATATACCTACAAAAAAAGATACGAAATAGCTCATGTGGCCGTCATCAGTCTCACCTTCATCATGATTGGTTACTCCTCGTTCTTTGTTTTGGTTATTAGAGCCAATGCCAACCCACCCATCAACGAGAACGACCCCAAAGATGCCATCAGCATGCTATCGTACTTGCTTCGTGAGCAATATGGCACCTGGCCATTGGGCTACGGACAATATTATAATGCCAATATCACCGATTGGGAAGATGGCAGTCCTATCTATGTAAAAGACAGTAAATCTGGCAAATACATCATCACCGACCAGCGGTTATCTTCGGAGCCGGTTTACAATCCGGAGCTTAGCACTGTTTTTCCACGTATGTGGAGCAATACCAAACCCGAACACATCAGTTTGTATAAAAACTATCTGTCTACCAAGGGAAAACCTGTGAGAATAAACGAAAGTGAAGGCGAGAAAGTAGAATATAAACCCACCTTTGGCGATAATATCCGCTTTTTCTTCCAATACCAGCTGGGGCATTCCTATTTCCGGTATTTCATGTGGAACTTTGTGGGCCGCCAAAACGATGTGGAATCTCAACCCAATATCCGCGATGGAAACTGGATCAGTGGTATTAAATTTATCGATGCCGCCCGTTTGGGCAATCAGGATAAACTGCCTTTTGCAGCTCAGAATCCGGCCCGCAATACCTTCTTCTTCCTGCCACTCATTTTAGGTCTCATTGGCATGGTGTTCCATTTCAATAAAGACATTAAGGATTTTTGGGTGGTACTGCTCCTGTTTATTATGACGGGATTGGCCATCATTGTTTATCTGAACATTACGCCCTATCAGCCCCGTGAAAGGGATTATGCCTATGCCGGTTCCTATTATGCTTTTGCCATCTGGATTGGGCTTGGAGTGATTGGCTTAATTCATTATCTGAGCAAAAAAGTGAATATGAAAATTGCCACCTTGGTGGTATTTGGTGTGACTTTGGTTGCTGTTCCGGGTCTTTTGGCCAGCGAAGGCTGGGACGATCACGACCGCAGCGGAAAAACAACTGCCCGCGATTTTGCTTTTAACTATTTAGACAGCTGCGAGCCCAACGCCATCTTGTTTGTCAATGGCGATAACGATACCTTCCCGCTTTGGTACGCCCAAGAGGTGGAAGGTCACCGCACCGACGTGAGGGTGGTGAATTATATGTTATCATCTGGTCCGTGGTATGTGCATCAGTTGCAGCGAAAAATCTACAATTCCGAAAAAATTCCCCTTTCGCTCGATGCTTCGCAGTATGAAAATGGAGTGAATTCCTATGTTCCCATCTATCCGAAAGTGGAAGGAGTTTTTGAGCTTAAACAGGTTATCGACTTTATCAAAAGCGCCGATCCATCCACTAAACTGACAACCCAACGTGGCGAAAAACTAAACTATATCCCTACCCGCTCGGTAAAAATCACCCTTGATAAAGCCGACTTAGTGAGCAAAGGCATAGTTCCATTGGATAAAATGAACGAAGTGCCCAACGAGTTGGTTTGGAATATTGGTGGTAGTGCCATCTATAAAAACGATTTAATGCTTCTCGACCTTTTAGCCACCAATAACTGGGAACGTCCCATCTATTTTGCCAACCCCAGCAGTGTGAAAAAAGTATTCGGGCTTGATGAATATATGCATCTCGAAGGATTTGTTTACCGCTTACTGCCCTATAAAGCCGATGGTTTAATAAAAGGAATGGGGGGAGTAAATGCCGATAAAGCATATAGTTTGTTGGTAGAAAAAGCCAAATGGGGAAATCTGAACAGCAAAGATGTGACCATTGACCGCGAAAGCCACCGTAACAGTGGAATTCCTAAAAATAATTTCCTCAGAGTGGCCGAGGTACTTATCGAACGTGGCGATTTTACCCGTGCCATCAAAGCCTTAGACAGCTATCAGAAATACTATCCACACGAAAAAGTAAACTACGACATGTACATGCTTCCCTATGCCGAAGCCTATTATAAAGCTGGAGCTACTGAAAAAGGAAATCAGGTAATGGAAATTCTTTACGATTTTTATGTAGGTGAGCTCGATTATATCAACAGTCTGGAGCCATCATTGAAAAAGCTGCTCATCAACGACCAGCAAACAGCTTTGGGCGTGTTGCAGCGTATGGCACAATCGGCCCGACAATACAAACAAACCGAGCTTAGTACCAAAGTCGACAGCACCTTTAAGGAGCAGTTGAATTTCTACGAATAGAATCAGAATTACTATAGAAGCCTCCAGTTTTGGGGGCTTTTTTTATGCCTTCGCGCGGAGAAGCTCCAGAGCCATGTCTACCGAATCCACCGGCAACCGGCAACTGTGGTTGGTGCAAACATAAATCAGGGTTTTATCGGGCTGATAGCGATTCTCAAGCAATGAAATATAGGCATCACCTGTGGTATTTCCTGCCATCAACACATTGAATAGCAGATGTTTTTGGAGCTCTTTATTAAACTCAGGTGCCTTTTGGCCCAAAACCACTACTTCGCTCCGGGGTTGAAGTTTTCTGAGCAAAAGCAAATCCCAGTTGGAATAGTAAACTCTTCCGTTTAACAGTTGGGGTTGAACTGCATTCAACATGGCATAACTTTGAAGTACCCATTCCTGATTGTTGGTTAAATTTCCAAGATTCAATAAGTTATGAGCCATTACACTGTTGGCTGCGGGAATTACATTGTCCGAAATTTCCATTTTTCGAGCCACCAGTTCAGCAGAAGCTTCGGAGTAATAGAACATGGGGGAGCTTTCGTGGTTAAAATTTCGCTGACAATAATCGAGCAAACTGATGGCCTGTTCTAAATATTTCTTGTTAAATGTGGCCTGATACAAGCTTACATAAGCCGAAATGGTGAGTGCGTAATCGTCGAGAAAGGCTTTTATTTTGGCTTTTTTGTTTTTGTAAGTGCGGAACAATCCACCCTTCGAAGTCTTCATATTTTCCCGGATAAAGGCAGCATTTTTCTCCGCAGCGGCCAGGTATTTGTCATTCCCCAGAGTGCCCCAGGCATCCACAAAAGCCGAAATCATAAGGGCATTCCAGGCGGTTAAAATTTTATCGTCGAGGCCCGGCCTGACTCGTTTTTCCCGTTCGGCAAGCAGAACTTCAATCCAGCTTTGCATTTTGGCTTCGGCTGCCTCCACCAACAAACCATATCTTTCGGCCCAATCTTCCACAGGTTCGCTGCAATGGGCGATATTGACATTCTCCCAGTTCCCATGCTCAGTCATCTGAAGTACATCCATAACCATGGATGCGTCCACATCAAATAGAGCTTTGATTTCGCGGGCTGTCCACACATAATATTTACCTTCCACGTTTTCGCTGTCGGCATCAAGAGCGCAATAGAAAGCACCTTCGGGGCTCGTGAGTTCACGGGTAATAAAGTCGATGGATTGGGCTATGGTTTTCCGGTAAAGCTTGTTTTGGGTAATTTTATAAGCTTTGGAATAGAGGCTGATGAGCTGCGCATTGTCGTAGAGCATTTTCTCGAAATGAGGCACAAGCCAATGATTATCGACCGAATAACGGGCAAAACCACCCCCAATCTGGTCGTAAATTCCCCCTCGGGCTATTTTATCTAAGGTTAGAAATGTGAAATCCAGGGCTTCCTGATGCCCGAACACATGTCCATAAGCGAGTAAAAAATCGAGCCCAACGGGAAGGGGAAATTTGGGAGCTCCACCAAAGCCTCCTTCTTTATGGTCGAAGGTCATGGCCATTTTTTCGTATATTTTATGCAGGTTGGTCAAATTGAAATCAGGATTATCATCTTGTTTTTCAACTATATCCGATTGGGCAATGCCCTGAAGCAGTTGCAGAGCATATTCCTCAAATTTCCGGGGGCTTTCTTTAAAGGATTGATGCAGGGTTTTGATGGTTTGTTTCCACTGAGCCGGGGGAAAATAGGTTCCGCCAAAAACGGGTCTTCCATCGGGCATGGCAAAGCAGTTGAGCGGCCAGCCACCTTGTCCGCGCATCAGATGTACCGCGGTCATATACACCTGATCCACATCCGGATGCTCCTCCCGATCCACTTTAATGCATACAAAAAACTCGTTCATCAATGCTGCAATTTCTTCGTTTTCAAAGCTTTCGCGCTCCATCACATGGCACCAGTGACAAGCCGAATATCCGATACTCACCAACAGGAGCTTGTTTTCGGCCCGTGCTTTTTGCAAACCATCGGTTCCCCAGGCATACCAGTTCACGGGGTTATGGGCATGTTGAAGTAAATAGGGACTGGTTTCGTGTATGAGTGCATTGGTATGTTTGGCGGTTGAGTTCATGGAGCGATATTTTTTCGGCAAAACTATCCTAAACCCCCGATGATATGCCCGGGAACAATTCTTAAATATTTCACAAAGGATCAGCGCCTCAGCCCAGAGTAGTATTTTTGCACCATGATAACAACCTACTTCAATATAACTATCGAATTCGACGGTAAATTACCTCAGGTTACGCTTCCAAACCCCGATTTTTTTAAATATTTGGGCGAAGAAAAATTCCGCGCTCTCGTGAGTCGTCATTACGATTTGCTGGCTCAAAGCTCTATAAAACACCTGTTTCCGACCCACGAATTCGCGTTACAAAACGCCAAAAGCCGTTCGGCCGATTTCTTTATTCAACTGATGGGTGGTCCGGAATACTATCGTGAAAACCGCGGAGAGCCTATGATGCGCAAGCGTCATCTCCCCTTTACCATCGATATGGATGCCCGGATTGTATGGCTTCAATGCTATCAAATAGCACTTCAGGAACTTAAAGATGTTCCGGGTCACTTGATACAAAGCTTCTGGAACTATTTAGACAAGTTTAGTTTGTGGATGATTAATTCCTGATAGGCTACTGTTTCACCAGCTTAATTGCTTCTTTTTTTCCGTCACGACTTATATAAATAAGATACATTCCGCTGGTGTGTTTCGAAAGGTCAATCACAGAAGATTTTGTTTCAAACAGCAATTCACCGCTCATGGTCATCACTTGTGCCAAATCAAATTCTTTTCCCTTGATTTGATAGATTCCAGAACCAGGGTTATTGCTTACAGAATATTCTGCTTTTTCGGGTTCGCTGAAAATACCAACTCCCGCAGGATTCCAATGAATGGTGATATTCTGAAAGCTGGGCAGATTAAAAGGCGTCATGATTGTGTCAATTTCAGCTTTTAAAAATGAAAACGAAGAGTAGTTACCGGTTCCATTTTTATCGGTCAGCTCCATCCAAAGTTTGTAGGTTCCATCGGATACCAGATTTCCATTAAAATCGGTGGCGTTCCAGGTGCATTCGCGGACTGAATGGCTGGGACGTGTTGCACCGGTTATGGCATCGGTTACATTGAATTCCGATCCGGCTGCCGCTGTTGAAGCCTGCCAGATATTCAAATGGGTTTTGCGGTTTGCAGCGTAGGCCATCAAGGTTTTAACAAATTCGCCCGACTCATTCTCAACCCAAATAGCCAGGATATTTCGGGGGGCATAGTTTCCGCCGGCATCGTCGGTGGTGGTAGTGACCGTGAGAACGCCCGAAGTTTGAGCAAATAAACCCACTGCCGACAAAAGGCCAATGGCAATAAAAAGTAGATTTTTCTTCATTTTGAGTGATTTAACCAATTTTTTGGCGAATTTAGAAGAAAGCACCTATAAAAATAAGGCCGTAACAAATATTTCTATCTTTAGGGCAAAAAATAAATTTGGCACAATTGATATCCTATATTAAAACCGGGCGTTTGTTTTTTCAGGGGTTTTTAATTTATCGCGACCTAAGAAAATACCTAAACCACTCATTTGCTGCCGATTTACAGTTTCCCGCCGAGCTCAGTCGCGAATATTTCTATCATTCAACCTATTATAACCGAACCCGTCAATACATGCATGCCAATCATTTTTTTGGTGAGTTGCTGTGCCTTTTAAGGGGGGAAAAAATGAAGGAGCCGGAATACGAGAAATTTGCCCTACTGAGCGCCATCGCCCCCATTTTCGACGATTTTTTCGAAAAAAACTACCAGCTAAATCATATTTTCCAGCTGCTTCAGTTGCCAAAAACAACCCCACCGCAAAATGCTGCGGAAGAATTGGCAGTGCATTGCTTGCTGCTTATTTTAGAAAAAACCCCTGACTCAGAGCATTTTCAGGAGACAGCTGTTCGTCTGTTTCATGCTCAAAATCTTAGTAAGAATCAGCCCGAAAAACTTTCGCATGAGCAGTTGCTCGAAAATAGCCTGAACAAAGGTGGCTTTTCCGGACTCATGTATTCGCTGCTTCTCAATGGGCAAAAAAATCCTGAGTTCGAAAAACTGGGCTTTTTACTGGGAGGTTTCGGCCAGCTCATGGACGATATTTTCGATATTTACGACGATGCTCAGTCTGATATCCAAACCTTTGCCAATCAGAGCGAAACCATTGAAAAATTGCGGGATATTGCTGAAAATCAGCACCAGCAAATATTAGCAACAGCCAAACCCCTTGCCATAGATGAGCGCGCCTATCAACAATTTGTTCACGTACTCATTGTCTTTGGCAGCATTGTGGAGCTGGCCATTCTTCAATTCGAAAAACTGGAGAAAAAACATGGGGTCAGACCTTCCAACTGTCTCGCCATAGCACGAGAAAACTGGATAGTCGACATGGAAAACCCGCTCAATATGGTCAGGTTATTTATTTTGGCGGCTCAAAGACTCCAAAGTATGCAATAGCATTTGCCGAAATTCAATCTCCCCCGACAGATTCTTAAAACCTATGCCTTAGACCTGGTTAAATAGCTGGCTACCACATCGATAATGATACCGTAAACCACGCCGGCACCCACAATAACTGCGGCTCCATCGGGTTTGCCATCGAGAAGTGACGTTATTCCCAGAGCCAGACTCACTATAAAACCAGCCACAGCACCCCGGATAACAGGATGAGGTTTGCAGTTTCCGAGCAGCCCGATAAACATGCCAATGAGCAGGCGGTTATAGAATACCGAACCAATAATACCTGTGGTGGCAATAAAACCCAAATCTCCGGAGTCGGACGACATTTTTGTTCCATAAGCGCAGAAAGCACCTGCCAGTGCGCCTATCAAGGTTGCAATCAAAAATCTTTTAACGCGCATCGTTTTTTTCTCAAAATTAAGTGATTATTAAACCATTCCGAAAAAAATGACAAATTTTTAATCCGTAAAAAAACTCAAAAAACGTTAACTGACTTTTGAGTTAACAGCATTTTTTTATATTTGCGGCTCATTAAAACTAATCAAGAATATTAAAAAAAATCCTATGAAGACATTAAAAAGAGCTCTTTTAATTCTGTTTATAGCCGCCACAACAATTGGTTTTGCTCAGGATATTAATTCAGCAGGCGAGTCCTTTAACCTGGGTAACGAAGCCTATAAAACTAAAGATTTTGCTGCCGCCATCAAACATTACGAAACCAGTCTTGGAACTTGCGGGACTGTTGGTGCCGAAGCCGATGGGTTAAAGACCCAGGTGAACGATCAACTGACCAAAGCCTATTACTACAATGCACAAAATCTATATAAAGAGAAAAAATTCGACGAAGCTGTAGCTGAATTTCAAAAAACCAGCAAACAAGCAGAAATCACTGGTGATGTAAAAACCAAGGAAAAATCAGATGAGTTTATTCCCAAAGTATATAGCAGCCAGGGTTTAGGCATGGTTTCTGCCAAAGAATACGATAAAGCCATCGAAGTATTCAACAAAGCATTGCAATCGAAAGGCGAATGTGTGAATGCTTATTTTGGTCTGGGATTGGCGTATAAAGAAAAAGACATGATTCCCGAATCGGTTGAGAATTTTAAACTGGCACTCAAAAACGGCGAGAACAATGCCGGTGCAGCCAAAACAGTTGAAAAAGTAAAAGACGCTGCTCAAAAAATGCTCGAGGCCAATGCCGGCAAGGAGTTACAATTGGAACATGCCGAAAAAGCCATCGGCTATTTAAACCAGGCCATTGAATTTGGAAACAGCTCGGCCAACATATATTTTATGCTCACAGTAGCCAGCAACAAGCTTAAAAAATACGATGAAGCCATTGCAGCAGCCCAACAAGGATTAACTCTTGGTGGCGATGCCAATAATTTAAATTTTGAGCTCGGAAAAGCTTACGAAGGCAAAGGCGATAAAGACAACGCCTGCAAATCATATAAAGCCGTTACAGGGGGAGCTAATTTAAAAGCTGCTCAGTATCAGGCAAAAGATGTTTTAAAATGTAATTAAAACTGTTCTTTTTTTCTAAGCCCGCAGGAACATTTCTTTGCGGGCTTTTTTATTTCGGTTCACAATCAAACGTTTGCGTTAAAACTTTAATTGCAAACTCAAAGGAAAATTAATCATTACTTAAGATAAAATGCTTAATTTTACCACGTTAAAATGAAATTATAAACCTAAAAATTTAAGAATATGTCGACAATTAAAGTAGGAATTAATGGTTTCGGAAGAATCGGAAGATTGGTATTCAGAGCAGCAATGAAAATGCCGGAAATTCAAATAGTTGGAATTAACGATTTGATTGATGTGGATTATATGGCCTATATGCTGAAATTTGACTCTGTTCATGGTCGTTTCAATGGAAACGTAGAAGTGATTGATGGAAAATTAGTGGTTAATGGCCAGCCCATTCGCACCACCGCCGAAAAAAATCCAGCCAATTTAAAGTGGGATGAAGTAGGTGCAGAATATGTGGTAGAAAGTACAGGCTTGTTCCTTACCAAAGAAACTGCTCAGGCTCATATAGATGCAGGTGCAAAAAGAGTGGTTATGTCAGCACCTTCTAAAGATGACACCCCAATGTTTGTTTGTGGTGTAAATTTAGACAGCTACAGAGCCGATATGAACATTGTGTCGAATGCATCGTGCACCACCAACTGTCTGGCTCCCATCACCAAAGTATTGAATGACAATTTCGGAATTCTCGAAGGATTAATGACCACCGTTCACGCTACCACCGCTACCCAAAAAACCGTTGATGGTCCATCGGCCAAAGACTGGAGAGGTGGCCGCGGCGCTGGAAACAACATCATCCCTTCGTCAACAGGAGCTGCCAAAGCCGTGGGAAAAGTTATTCCTGAGCTCAATGGCAAACTTACCGGTATGGCTTTCCGCGTTCCAACCGCCGATGTTTCTGTGGTTGACCTCACCGCCCGCTTAGTAAATCCTGCTACCTACGAAGAAATTAAAAAAGCTATGAAAGCTGCCAGCGAAGGCCCCATGAAAGGCATTCTTGGTTATACCGAAGAAGCAGTGGTTTCGCAGGATTTTGTGGGTGCTACCTGTACTTCCATTTTCGATGCCGATGCCGGAATCAGCCTCAACGCCAACTTCGTGAAAGTAATCAGCTGGTACGATAACGAAATGGGTTATTCAACCAAAGTTTTAGAACTGATTCGCTTTATGGATACAGTGAAATAATCTGCGGTTTTTCGCAGTTGGAAAAAGCACTTTAGAAAATTCTAAGGTGTTTTTTTTATAAAAAACAAACCCTGGCCGGAATGGTCACCATAAACTCGCTGCCGGTGCCTTCGGTAGAACAAAAAACAATCTCGCCATTCAACAAATCGACCAACGCTCTGGTTAAGGTCAGTTTTAAACCTGTTCCATCGAAGCCTGTGTTGATGCTGGAGGTGCCAATATGTCGTTTTATATTTTGACTCAATGTTTCAGGGAAAGTCATTTGCTCTGTGCAAAGCCTGATAATCAAAAACTTATCGTCGCGCAATTCCGCACTCAGGGTGATGGTTTTATTCTCGCTGAACTTGAGCAGGTTTATGATTAAATGATCCACAATTCGCCGGAGCTGATAGGGATCGGAAAAAATACAGGCATCCTTGGGATAGTTTGCTGAACTTGATTTTTTAAAAACCACATTTCTCTCGCGGGCTTTTGTCTGATACTCCGAAATGATGTTAAGCAAAAACACATTGAGCTCAAATTTCTCGAACCGCAAAGGAATCTGAAGATTCTCTACCTTCGACAGTTCCGATAAATCGTTGAGTAATTCCACCAGCTGCTCGGTATTCTTTTCTATCATCTCTATGAACTCGTTTTTTTCTTCCACCGAAAAATAATTATCCTTCAGCAACCCTGTAAAACCAAGAATGGAGTTCATGGGGGTTCTGATTTCGAAGCTCATTTTTTCCACAATGCCAATCTCGCGGTTGAAAGAGGTCGCCAGGTCGTCCTGAGTGAGACGGGAGATGGTAAATACAATATCCTCTAATTTTTTATGATAATCTTCGGGGGTAATTAAGTCTTTTTGCTGGAGAAATTTAACTGCTGAAAGACTGATTTCGTTTAGTTTTAAGTTCATGGCGTTTATAATCTGATAATATTATGAATGGGTGTTTTTTTCATTTCTAATTTACTAAATTATTAGATATTCCCTTGCACTGCCTGTTTTTTTATTTGAAGTACCGAAATAATGGAAGCTGATAGAATAATAAATCCACCGGCAAGTACTTGAAAATGTGGCCATTCATTAAAGAAAAGTATGCCAAATACCACTCCGTAAACGGGCTCCAGATTGGCAATGAGGGTGGCATTTCGGGCTTCAACATGTCTGAGTGCTCCAATAAACAATAAGTGGGCAAAAGCCGTAAAAACCACGCCCAGCAAAGCAACCAGCAGCCAATTATTGGGTTCTATGGAAATCGGTTGAAAAATTATCCCCACGGTAAGAAAGGCAAATGCAACAAGATTCTGCATAAAAGTGAGAATAAGCGCATCGTTTTCGCGACTGTTGTTCATCAGAATTTTTTTATTGAAAATGGTAATCACCGAAAACGACAAACCACTCATCAACCCCCAGAAAACTCCCGGCGCATAATTGGAGTTCCAGTCAAGCTGCGGCAGCATGATATATATCCCTAAAAGACTGAGGAAAGCCAGTGTCAAATGCCTTATCCGCAGGCTTCTGCGCAAAATCAGGGGCTCTAAAATGGCGGTAAAAACCGGAAAACCGGCAAAAGAAAACAGCCCCAATGCCAGGGTACTTTGCCGTATGGCCTCGAAAAAACTCCACCAGTGAAAAGCCAGCATCCCACCCAGAAAAATCAGTAAGCCAGGCGAAGATACTCTCAATTTGAAGGGATTGACACGAATTACCGCAAACCAGGCAACAAAACTCAACGAAGCAAAAAGAACCCTTCCCCATACCAAAGTCATGGCATCAATTGGCAACCATTTTATAAATAAACCGGCAAACCCGAAGAGAAAAACCGACAGGTGAATTTGAAATACCGATTGAAGCTGCTTTTTCATGCCTTTATCTTTAGGGGTTTCATCCTCTGGTTTAAAAACCCACCGATTTTTGTATTCCCCATCGTATGCCGGCGGCCTCGTATAACCGGCCAATACTTCGCTTGAAATACTGCATCAAAAATAAGACAATCTAAATGCGCTTCTATTGTTGTGAAAAGAATTCGAAAGAAAAGATTCTGCCTGTTTTTCCTGTAACAAAAAATTAGAGAATCATAATTCCATCATAAAATGGATTCCCTGTGTAAAATTTCTAAATTCGCACCATGAAGAAAATTTGTGTTTTTTGCGGGTCGAGCATGGGCTTCGATCCGGTTTACCGGGAGAGTGCTCTTATTTTGGCCGACTATTTAATAAAAAACGACCTCACGCTGGTTTATGGTGGAGCCAATGTTGGACTCATGAAAATTCTGGCCGATCGCATGCTGGAGTATGAAAAACAGGTTATTGGAGTTATGCCCCACCACCTCATCGAAAAGGAAGTGGCTCACCAAAGCATCACCACACTCATTCCAGTGGAGAGTATGGCCGAGCGTAAAAACCTGCTCATCAGCCTTTCCGACGCATTTATTGCCCTCCCCGGCGGTTTTGGTACCCTCGACGAAGTGGCCGAAGTATTGGTACTCGACCAGCTGCGTATTGTGGAAAAACCCATGGGACTGTTCAATGTAAATGGATATTTTAATCATCTGATAAGCTATTTCGATTTGGGGGTAAAAGAAGGATTTATCCGACAGGAACATTTGAATAATCTCATGGTTTCGGATAGGGTAGAGGAGCTTATGGAGAAACTTTCGCTCTACAAACCCGTGGGCATGGGAAAATGGATTCAGGATATAAAACTCGAAAGCAAATGATGGTGATAGGCATAACAGGGACTTTAGGTGCCGGCAAAGGCACCGTGGTCGACTATTTGGTGCGGGTGAAAGGTTTTCGGCATTTTTCGGTGCGAAGCTATCTGCAGCGCGAAATGGTCAAACGCGGGATGCCCAATAACCGCGACAGCATGACTATGTTGGCCAACGAGTTGCGGGCTACCAATTCCCCCTCCTGGGTCACCGATCAGCTTTTTCTCGAAGCTATGGAAATCGGCGGAAATTGCATCATCGAAAGCATCAGAACACACGGCGAAATAGTGAGTCTGAGACAAAAAGGCCCTTTCTTCCTATTTGCGGTGGATGCCGACCCTGCCATCCGCTATAACCGCATTGTGGCCAGAGGGTCAGAAACAGATCATATCAGCTTCGAAACCTTTGTGGCCAACGAAGCCCGCGAAATGAACAATACCGACCCCAACAAACAAAATCTGGCTCAATGCATTCAAATGGCCGACTTTTTCATTTTAAACAATTCCGGCATCAATGAGCTGGAGCAGCAGGTAGAACACATCATTCAAAAACTCGAAACAAATGTCTGATTCTTTAAAACCCATTCATATTCGTCCATCGTGGGATGAGTATTTTATAAAACTGGCCGATACCGTGGCGCAGCGCGCCACCTGCGACCGCGGACGAAGTGGCTGTGTGATAACCAAGGATCGGCAGATATTGGTAACGGGCTATGTGGGTTCGCCAAAAGGGCTGTCCCATTGCGATGAGGTGGGCCATTTATTTAAAAAAGTAATTCATGAAGATGGCTCAGTAACGCAACACTGTGTTCGAACCGTTCACGCTGAGCAAAATGCCATTACACAGGCTGCCCGCCGGGGTATTGCGCTCGAAGGTGGAACCCTCTATTGCCGCATGACACCATGCCGAACCTGTGCCATGCTCATTATAAACTGCGGCATTGTCCGCGTGGTTTGCGAAAAAAAATACCATGCAGGAAGCGAATCTGAGGAAATGTTTAAAGAAGTAGGTATCGAGCTGACCTATATGAGTGAAGAAGTGCAACAGTATAGCGGTCAGAAGATTGACAATACCGATCTTTCTAATAAACAGGATTGAGTTGTGAGAACCCAATCAAGCAGACCCTCATTCTCTATTAACATTATTTAGCACCTACCGCGCATTTGATGGGTTCATTGTCCGTACAATTATTTTATATATTTGCCCGTGGTTTGGGCTGCCATTGGCAGGTTCCCGACTCAGACACCTTTTTAAAATCTTAATTTAGTATTGTCATGAAAAAGATTATCATAATATTCACCTTGTTTTTGGCCGGCTTTGGTGCTATGGCGCAAACCGATACGGAATCGACCCTTAAGAAATTCTCGGTAGGATACGATATATACACCACCATTTGGATGGACATGCCCACCGGAATAAAGACCAGAACCATCAATCAGGGTGCCAATGTGTTTTTAATGTACAACCACGTCGCGGCCAACAGCAAATTCAGTTTTGCCGGTGGTTTGGGTGTTTCATCCGAAAACCTTTATCTTAAAGATGCCTATATCCCCAATATCAAAGCCGATTCTATCTATTTCTCGGCGTTGCCCGATGGCGTGAATCTGAAACGCTCCAAACTCAATGTCACCTATCTCGATATTCCTTTGGAAGTTCGCTATGTGACCAACAATAAGATGCGATTTACTCTGGGGCTAAAATTTGGCTTTACCGTGGATAGCAAAACCAAAATGGTGGGCGATGCTTTTGATGCTGATGGTACTTTAGGCTATGGAACCAAGGAGAAACACAAATCGGTTACACAACTCGAAAGCACCCGCTTTGGCGTGCAGGCTCGTGTGGGTTATAAATGGGTGCATGTTTATGGATATTACAGTTTAAACAAGGTATTTAAAGCCGATAAAGGTCCCGAAATGTATCCTTTGTCCATCGGGGTAACATTTATGCCCTTCTAAATAAATAAAACTATTTCAGGAAATAAAAAACCATTGGATTTTTTCGATGGTTTTTTTTATTTTTGTAGGCATAGGAATCAGATAAATGATTAATACTCAAAATATATTGGCCATAATGGGCTATGGAAAAAACTGTTCCGACCACAATGCAGCCCTGGCACAATCGGTTGGAAAGCTTGCTGGTGAAATGGGGATTTCGCTGGCCGCCGGAAATGTTACAGGCACCTTTGCCCATGCTTTTGAAGGCGCTTCCGGGTTTAGAGTAGCCAATATTTGTATCATCGAAAAGCATGTTCAGGTGACCAAACCACATCGGGCTACCGAGATTTTCCGAACCGAAGATACTTTTTCTAAGCATTCGCAAATAGCTCAAATGGCTCAGGCTGCAATCATTATTGGAGGGGGAGGAGGTTCGCAGCTCTTACTCAATCATTTTTTGAAAAACAAAACAACTGTGGTGGCCATTGAAGGCAGCGGCGGAGTGGCCGATGGCCGTCTTCCCTCCGAAGTTCTCAAAGCCAAAACCCCACAGCAAGCCTTCGATTTGCTCCTGAAACCAAAAAGCAAGTCGGTTGTGGAGTCTCCGTTCGGAATGGTTCAGCTCACATACAATCATTTTGGGCTGTGCGAAGCAAAAATCATTTCCACCGCCGCAAATCCTACGGCGGATTACGACGAGTTTGGCCTCCAGCTTCGGGAGTATTTTAGTGGAAAACAGCAGGAATTTTCGGGAAAAATCATACTTCACGGAACCGATTTCCAACGAAAAGTATGGCAGGCACTTCTCGATATTCCCTATGGCAGAACCCTTGAATATGGAGAGTTGGCCCAAATTATTGGTGATAAAAACAGCAGTCGGGCGGTTGGACACGCGGCTGGACAAAATCCAATCTGGGTTATTGTTCCCTGCCATCGGCTTATTGGCAAAGACGGCAGTTTGACGGGCTATGCCGGTGGATTGGAAATGAAACGGCAATTGCTCGATTTGGAAAACCGTCAGACAGAGTTACCATTATTTTAGCAGTTTTTTAATCATCACTACAGCAGCTTTTTTTACATTTGCCCACATAGCTTTTCCTTATGCTCAAATCGAAATTGTTTTTATCTGTCCTTAGTGCTATTTTACTAAGTCTGGCCTGGCCTGCACATGGATTTCCCTACCTTATTTTTCTGGCTCTTGTGCCCCTTTTTATGGTGGAAGATAGTTTGGCTCAACTCCCAAAAAAACGTCTCAGGCAGGTTTTTTTGTATGCCTATATCAGCATGTTTTTATGGAACTTGCTCACCACCTGGTGGATATACAATTCCACCGAAATAGGTGCAGTCATGGCCATCATACTCAATTCGCTGTTTATGAGCTTAGTTTGGGTGGTTTTTAGTCTTTCAAAACGATTTTTCCACAACAGCCGAAATGCCGTTTTTCTTTTCCCGCTATTTTGGGTGGCCTTCGAATATCTGCATCTCGACTGGGATTTAAGCTGGTCGTGGCTCAATCTGGGGAATGTTTTTGCCAATCATCCCTATGCCATTCAGTGGTACGAATACCTTGGAACTCTGGGGGGCAGCTGGTGGATTATCACCGTGAATATTTTCATTGTCAGAATTATTAAAAGATATTGGCAGTCGGATGATTCACCGGGAAAAATCATTCCTTCGATCATTTCAGCAGCACTTGTTATGTTGGTTCCGCTCATTTATTCGGGGGTGGTTTATCTGCAATACCAGGATCAGGGGAAAAAGGTGGATGTGGTGGTGGTTCAGCCCAATATGAATCCCTGGAGTGAGCAGTTTACAAGTCCACCGCAGGAAGTGATCGAGCGAATGATAAGACTATCGGCTCCCTTGATCGACAGCAATACCCAGTTCTGGATTGCTCCCGAATCGGCCATACAGGAAGGCATTCAGGAACCATTTATGACTGTTGGAAGTCATCGTGGTAAGGGAGTGTCGATTCCGGCACTTCAGGGGTTTATGGTGCCATTTCCCAATTTGCAGATGATAGTAGGCGCCAGCACCTATAAATACCTCACCGAGCCTACCGAAACCTGCAATACCACCGCGCAGGGAAAATATTTCGACGATTATAATACCGCCATTCTGCTGAATTCTGAAAAAGTTGACGATGTGTATCACAAGAGTATGTTGGTTCCCGGGCCCGAAAAAATGCCTTTTAAAAAGCTTCTGGAACCCATTCAGGTGCTGGTGTTTAATTTTGGTGGTGCCGTAGGAAGCCTGGGCTTCGACAAGGAACGAAAAGTATTTTATTCGAAAGATGGAACTATTGGCGCAGCTCCGTTAATCTGCTACGAGAGCATCTATGGAGGTTTTGTGGCTGAGTTTGTGAGAAAAGGCGCGCAGATTTTAACAGTAATCACCAACGATGGTTGGTGGGGATATACGCCAGGACACCGGCAGCACCTGTCCTATGCCCGCCTTCGCGCAGTGGAATGTCGCCGAAGTGTAGCCCGCTCGGCCAATACAGGCATTTCCGGATTTATCAATCAGCGGGGCGACCTTATTCAACCCACCCAATACTGGACTCAGGCTGCCCAAAAAGCCACCATTTATGCCAACGACCAAATTACACTTTATGTGAGACATGGCGATTTTATGGGTCGTATTTCGGTATTTCTGGCTATTATCGTGCTATTGGTGAGTGTGGTTGTTTTTTTTAAACGCGAAAAACCCGTTGATGCGAAAAATTAGTTGCATTTTGGTATTTCTTGCACTCCTGCTTTCAGTAAAAATGGAAGCCCAGATGGCATCCATACCCGACTCAAGTCAGTTAAGCCAGGAACAATATGCCCGGGTTGCCCAGGCGCGTGAAGACAGTTTAAGAGCCATTTCGCGGGAAATAAAACTTAAAAATCTTGCCGGGAGCCGATCGGATACTGTGAAAAAAGTCAGTCTCACACGGCTCAATATCAAAGAAATACCAAAGCTTTCGCGGTTTTCGAAGACCACAGTTTTGGATTTTACGGGCAATAAAATTGAAAAGATTTCCGCGTCTTCCTGGCCCGAATCCGATAGTCTGAAGTCTGTAATTCTCAATGGAAATCAATTGAAGCGCATCGGATTCTACGAAAATCACACTATTGAATTTTTAGATTTGAGTGAGAACAATTTCCGTCGCATTCCCCACACTGTAAAAAAGCTTAAATCGTTGAAATCATTAGACTTAACAAAAAATAGAATCCGCCGTATTCCACGATTTATAGCCCGTATGGATAGTCTTCAGGAGCTCAAACTCAATCACAATCAGTTAAAAAAACTAAGTAAAAGAGATATCAGTAAGCTCAAAAACCTGAAAGCCATCCAATTAGGAGCCAATGAGCTTGATGAGCTTCCGGCGAATGTGGAAGAACTCACCAGAATTGAAACCATCAATGTGGGAATCAACAATATTTCTCAATTGCCCGATGGTTTTGCTAAACTCACCACGCTGAAGCACCTAATATTTTACCGCAATCAATTCGATTCGCTTCCAGATGAAATTTGGGAGTTGACCCGACTGGAGGAGCTGGATTTTTATCACAATGCCATAAGCAGCATTCCGCCTCAGCTGGCCCGGTTAGAGAATCTGCAGCATATCTATTTGGCTTACAATGAACTAACGACTTTGCCCCGGGAGTTATTCCAACTCAAACAGCTCAAAAGTCTCTATCTTCACCACAATCACCTTGTTTTTATTCCCGCCGAAATCACCCAACTCCATCAATTGCAATATCTCGATTTGGGTTATAACAAGATTTATGAAATCCCCGATTTCAGCACTCTCAAACACCTGTTGGAAATCGATTTACAAGATAACAGCCTCACCGAGTTCCCCTACACACTCACCGAAATTGAAAGTCTCACAAGAATCTATCTCATGGGAAATCCTTTTGTTATGACGCAGGAAGAGCGCGAAGCTATGGAAACATTGCAAAAGGAGCTGCTGGAGCTGGATATCAGATTGTACTATTGACAGTTGACGGGCATGGGCTCTGATCTACTTCAGGAAAATCGGCCAGATGCAATTGAATGGCATAAGATTCAGCGGTAAATCTATCCCAAAACCCGTGCCCTG
The DNA here is from genome assembly GCA_020718205.1 of Draconibacterium orientale. Lineage (GTDB taxonomy): Bacteria > Bacteroidota > Bacteroidia > Bacteroidales > UBA12170 > UBA12170. The sequence continues at coordinate 948 of DYSN01000034.1, read as the reverse complement.
AGTTCCTGATTGTCTTTTTGATGCCACTGAAAGGCGATCCACACAATGGCGATGGTTATGAGAATTTCGATGATTCCAAAAAACAGGTAATAGAGGGTGGGAGCGCCCACAAACATGGTTAAAATCATGACGATGGTTTTTATGGAGCCCGCCGCCATATTGGTTATTCGGTTTGATTTATAGGGGAGAATGCGAGATAAAAGAATCATTGCAATGGGGATTTCCATCAAGATGCCTCCGGCCAGCAGAAAACCCTGATTCATCTCTATTCCATTCACATTTCCGGTTAAATATTGATGGAGCAATCCCGCATCCATAAGCCCCACCACATCACAATATAAATAATTGAAAGTGACAAAAATCCACAATGTTGATAGCAATGTTTCCTTGTTCAGCGAATTTGATTTTTTCATAATATCCTCGATTTTAATGGTGACAGCGAAGCATAAAAAATTGACAACCACCGATTTTTCATGCCATAAGTTTTAACTCATTCATCTGCTCAAAAATACATATTCAAATGATAAATTCAAAATTAAGTTATTGTAAATCGCTGGAAAGCACTGTTTTAATGCGTTGTTGGCGAAAATAATTTAAGGTGAACTCCAGCTTTTTAGCATTCTTAGAACCCAAAACATCCTCAATCACCACCACTTTGAAATCCTCGTTTATAAGTCCATTCTCAGTGGCTTTTATACATCCCTCGGCCAACAACCCCATCACATAAACTTCGGAAATCTGGTTGTCTTTGAGCAACTTTAGTAAATCCGGATTGGAGCGAATTGGGCTTCGATTTGGAGAAAACATTTTGGTTGACCTGCTTCAGCCTGCTGTCGAGCCCAACGCCCGGCGCCCCCCTTTTTGCAAACATTTCCTGTGCCCCAATTCATGATTGAGTCCGGTCTAAAAAGCCATCAAAAACGAAGATATAAAATACAACTACTTGAT
>DYSN01000292.1 GCA_020718205.1 Draconibacterium orientale | reverse complement strand
TGACCCAACCTGTCCCTGTTTTTATCCCATCGTTGTTATGGTCAAAGAGGATGTGCGTAGTAGCATTAACCCCAACCGTTTCGATCCCATCACCATCGAGGTCGAGGACGAGGGGGTCATAGCGGGCGATCCAGTTGCGGGCTTGTTCCCACCAGTCATTGACGTTTGGGGAGATGGTTAAATCATTATCCAAAGCATATGGAAGGAAATTGTAAATATGCACAAACTGATAAGAAAGGGATGCCATTGATTGTTGATTTCGAAGAAATTGAATTTGTCCTTGTATCAAACCATTACGCATAGTCTTACCATGAAAAACATTGATGAGATTATTTGCATACTTTGGATCCGTAGCATATCCATCTTTTTGGAGCATATTTGCTTCTTTTTCAAAATTTCCTAAAACTTCATTTGCAAATAGGTTACTATATCTTGGGTTAGATTGCAAAAAAACGACTCTATCTGCAAGGGCTTGTTCATATGAATCGTAAACTCTAAATTTTGCATTTACATTGACATACTGACCATTGATATATTCTGGTACAAGAAAAGTAGCTGTTTCTCCTTTCCATGAAGAATCTGCTTTTATATTAAACAGATTATTGGTACCAGGCAATACTTTGTCTCCCCATCCAGTTTCCTGCGCAGCTTGTGCTAACATTAGTTCTGCTGACATTCCAGTTTGTGTAGAAATTTTCTTAGCTGCACCATAAATAGATGCAATAAAATCAGATTGTTGACTCATTTTAATTCCTCCATGAATTATTTTGATTTTAAAAGTTTTACAGATGTTTCATTTTCAACTAAAAAGCTTGCAATCAGTGAATAATGATCAGTTTCATCTATATAAACGGTGATTTTCGCAAGACACCCGTTAGAATTTTTAATTGAGATCATTTCTAATGGAAATGCAAATTTAGTATTCTTGGGATATTTTTTTGAAAATTCCTTAAAACTATGGCTTTTAACAAGAGTTAAAATTGCTTGTTCTTGGATGTTTTTGGCATCACGCTTCGTTGATATATTTTTACAATCTATTTCTTGTGAAAAAATGGATTGTTCCATATAAAAAAACAACAAACCTATCAGTAAAATTTTGCTTATTGAGACAAATTGTATGTAATATCTCCATTTTTGAAATAAAAACTTTTTCACCCCACCCCCCTTTCATTTTCAAAATCAAGATTGTTCACCGCCATAATCTTAGACCCTGAAACACGTTCAGGGTGACGAAATCTTGTCATTCCCGCGAAGGCGGGAATCCAGCTCTTTTTAGGTGACCCTTGCATATCCGGTAATCCTTTGGCAGTATCGGTTAGGGCTAGAGGCGTGGTGAACTCACGGTAAAACGCATTGGCATTAAAATTCAGATTCCCCACTTTGCCTGTGCTATCATTGGTACGGGTAAAGGTTCCGGTTGCGGTTTGGATTCCCCCTTCCAATCCATATCCCCCTGTATCGGTAGGAGCCAAATTAATGGATTTGATCCCCAACGCACTTAAGCTATGCAGTTCAGAGGTTTGGGATATTCCATCTTGATTGGTATCTTGCCATACACGGACATTGGCGAAATTGGTATCCTTTGCATCAAACTTACCGTTTTTGTTGGTATCCTCAGCACGCAACGCACTAAATCCATCGGTCGCCTTGACCCCATTGACCATCGTACCATCCCCGAAGAGTTCGGAGCCATTATCAATGATCC
>DYSN01000291.1 GCA_020718205.1 Draconibacterium orientale | reverse complement strand
ATTCAGCGTGTCGGCTTACCATACATGGTATCAATTCATCTGCTACGAACTATAATTCAAAATGACCCCATTTGAGCCACCTTTTTCTTTCCTGATCTCATTGGCAAGAAATATGAGTTGCTGTACCTTCGTAATATTCTAGGCAGTGGGCGCCAACATGACAAGATCCATCATTTTCAATTTCATGTGCTAATGAGAACCATGAACCATTAAGTGTGGATCTATCTAATGTCATATTTATCGTCTGCGCTGATTTTCCCCAAGGGTGAACACCTGATGTCGGTATATTTATAACAATATTGCTGCCATTTATTTCTGCATTACCAGAACCACTCATTATTGATCCATCATCTAATGTATTTACTCCACTCAGATAATAATGTCCCCCGCCTTTATCAAAAACTCTAAATTTAAAAATATGGCTTCCCTCGCCGCCAGGATTTTGAAATTGCCAACAAATCTCTCCAAGATCGGTATCTGCTTCTGCCCCTGAATATGTAAAACTGATGAGTAAACTTATTAGTGCGAACATGATAATTGCTTTAAACCGAAAACTTTTCATTTTTCTCCTCCTCGTCAGATTATTAGTGCTAATTCCAAATTGCAATCAAGATGACATTAAATAACTTTGCTGCTATTGAGACGAGACAAGAAATAAGTGCCAACTTGAAAGCTAAAGGAAATTAGATCTATTAAATTTGAGGTCTTTTGCGATCTAATTTTTAGTTTTTCTTGCCACCTGTCTCCTATTGACGCGGATGGTCTCAATCCTTATGGGTGAACTTATTATTGCATGTCCAGTGTCCAAGTACCTTGGTCATCTTCATCAGGCCAACTATAGGTTCCACTCATGCTCTGTTGATCAGCTGAGATTGTACCAGTAAATCTGATTTCTGAAACCATATTGGCAATATATAGTCCAAACGAAATATTGTTTCCGTTTATTTCAGCTGTTAATGAACCACTCACTGATGTACAGTCTCCTATTGATGAACCGGAGCCGATTATGGAGGTCCCCGTTTGACTCATGGAAATATTCAACTCTGTATTACATGGGTAGTAACTACTGTAAGCCCTTCCTTTCCAGTTTCCTGATAGGTGTATTGACGAAGTTTCGGAGTCTTCTTCTGTTGCATTTAAAACAGACCAGGTTCCATTTGGATTCAATTGAACTTGAACATTAAGATATGCAGAAGAGTTATCCACTGTCACTCTTGGAAAAGTATAGATCATACCACTGACAGTATCAAAATTTGGATCACTTGCCAGTAGATTTGTCGACATGAAAAATAAGTAAAACAAAAAGGTTAGAAATGTACATTTCTTCATTTTATGATTCCTGTTTTTTTGGTTTTAACCATGCGAAATAGTGCCTGAACGAAAACCCATCTATCCCTTATGTGGCAAGGGATAGAGGAGAATTTCATTGAGCGAAGATTTTGACAAAATGGCAATAAACGATCAAAATCCTCTGGATTTACTATAGGCAGCAATAAGTCACCAAAATCTTCGCCTTGTGAAATTCCCCATAAAGCCATGCCCCATAAGGGTCGAGAGGGTTTTCGTTCAGACACGAAATAGCAAAGACCCTAAATTTTGTCCAACATAGAAGGTAGCATCTTTTATTAATATAAAGTGGACCCATAAGTCAAGACAAAAATCCAGCTTCACTCATTTTGGTCGTTCCTCATGAAAGCATACAGCT
>DYSN01000033.1 GCA_020718205.1 Draconibacterium orientale | reverse complement strand
GCTTGTTTTTACGGGAACCCGAAAATTGCTGATGTACAAACAGGTATTGATGGTATCGTAGGCATAGATGGTATTTTGGATTCGGGCATTAAAAAAACCCATGCTGCTCTCGCTGAAATCCGAAATGGGAATCAAATTCCCATCCATTAAAAAACAAGGTTGAGCTGTTAAGCTTTTAGGAGATCTATTAACTTGAATATTAATGGATAGCGGCTGCTCTGATATCTGCACTTTTTCGAGCGATTTCTTTTTTATGGTTCCAAAAGACCCGGAGTCATTATAAATATAAACTTGTTTTTCATCGGCCAATAGTTTGAAAATACTTTGAATAAGGTTGAGCCTGTTTTGCAATTCCTGCATTTTCGAAAGCTCTCCGGTAATCAATTCGGCATTCTTACTGTTTGCTAATTCGAACAAATCGAACCTAACGCTGAAATTACTGGCATTCAGTTCTTTAATAAGCGAAAGAAGGCGGGTTTGCCCATCGGTGAGCGGACAGCTTTGGTTGGATGAAATATTTTCGTGATAATTCAGATTGCTAAAAAGGTCTGATTTGATTTTGCCTGGCTGCCCTATTATAGCCTTTATGGTAAGCGGAAAACTATCAGAAATTTCCGATCGTTTTGATATCATAAAGCCAAGCCGGAATATGCTTTTGGTGGGGATTGAATGTTGAGCATTTTTCAAGAAGCTAAGCCCATTGAGCCTATAATCGGTTAAATTGGGCGAAACAAGGCCAAGGCCTTTCTTATGTGTTACAAATACCAGATTGTTATCTTCAAATACGGGTTTAAAATAATCCTTGAAATTCTCATCATCCTCCAAATCGAATTCAAGATTCAAACCATTTCTGAACTGTTCAAATTTTCCATCGAAAAAATAGGCCAGAATATCGCTGTTGCTGCTCTTAATTAACCACAAAAGACAAAAAATTTCGGAAAGACTAAATCCTTTTCCTTTATATATTTCGTCCGAACGAGAATAGACTTTGCCATCGGATAACTCAAATGTTACTTTATTTCTTTTTTGATAAAAATAATTGGCCGATTCAATGCTTATTACCAGATGAGTTTCGCTATAATCAATTATTTCGGGTTTTGTTCGTGGTAAAACAGCATCGATTTTAAAATTCATGAAGGTTTCTCCAATGCCCAAAACCTGTCGGTTTAAACTTCTCCACTGGGGAATAGGAAGTGGCATGGAAGCTTCAGTTCTTTTGCGGGGTATGATGACCTTTGATTCTGCTGCAGGCGAATAGCTATGAATTTCTTTTAGATGTAATAAAGCAGCCACCGCATGTTTACACAGAATATTCCAATCGAAGGGACAAGTGCAGGAATTTAAAATATTTCCCGATTTTACGCCTTTGATGTGAACCCTATAATTTTGTCCGCCTTGAACCTGATATTCGGCAAAATCCTTGTCTTCATCGAGTTCAACCAAAGTAGCTTTGTTATCTCTGTAGAGCTCCACCCCTTTGGCTATAATAGCTTCGGTGGCATGAAAACGAATATACCTGTCAATAAACTGACTGTTCATGGGTTAATATTTTATATTGAAACCTGCAAAAGTCAGCTTTCCATAGAAATTTACCAACAGATTTGCACAACAAAAAAACGTAAGTTCTCAACAATTCTTCCTTCTATTGACTTAAAGCCTGCATAGCCTGTTTACACACAAATATTAAATTGTAAAGGTAGAAATAAGCTTATTCACAGGAGTAATTTTGGCGAATGGATGGCTCACATTTATCATACACACAGTATACTTAACCTTGCAAACCAGCAAACTATAACAGCTTGGTTTGTTCTATAAATTCAGGAAAAAGGAGAATCTTTTTTTCATCTTTCGGGTTGAACAAAAAGGGTTTTACATCGCTTACCATTTCTTTCATATCAAGCTCTAAACATTTTTGCAAAACAATCGATTTTAATTCACCAGGTTTTTCGATTCCGATCTTGGCTTTTAAATAATCAAAATTTGGCTTAACGTCCTTGCCAAGCAAAAATACAATATCGAAAAAATCGCGCCCTTTGTTCCTTTTTCTATTCAGTAAAGCATAAAATTTCTGCGCAAGTAATATATCAATCGGGGTCACATTTACTTGAGTAAAAACATCAAACTTATTGAGGATGGGTTTATCGGGTTGATAAATAAAATCATGCGCCTCTGTATCAAGCTGAATCAAAATTTTCTCTTCTTTATGGTTGCTTAATCCTTCATTATAAAGCAATTCAGGGAATCGAATATAGCAGTGGTAAACTCCCTTAAGTATATTTTTCATTTCAACATCATAGCCAAGTCTCTCAAGCTCTTGTCTTACTGTTTGAGTTATGGCATTGAAATCATCCACAGACAGGTTGAAATTATCAAAGTCCAAATCTTCTGAAAAGCGGCTGTTTTGGTGGACAATCCGCAAACATGTGCCTCCAAGAAAGGATAGCTTTCTATTGAAGGGGGTTTCAAAAATGATTTCCAATATCTTATATTGAAGATATTCCCGAATAATAAAGCGCTCATATATATGAAGTTGCTCTGGGTAATACGTTTTTATTTGATTTAAACTAAGCATGAATCATTTTTTTTAGAAGGGTTATTCTTTTGTCAAGTGTTTTGGAGTTGAAAATTTTCTGATAGCCGGCTAATGTCTGGAAATTAACCATTTCGTTTATCTGGATTTCATTCAATCTAAGGGACTTAATTTCTTCGGGCGAATTTATCTTTCTTAAGTAAAAATAATCCAACAATACTTTTTCGGGCTCTGCAATTTTAATACCCAAATGATTCGTTTGAAAAATTCTATACCCAAAAAACAGTGGGCTTTTAACATGATTATAGGAAAACTCACCCACTGGAGTATGGAATCTTGCAATGTTAATAGTTGATATACTGGTTGTTGTAAAAACACCTTCCGGAATAAAATGATAAAAAGCAAGGGCGCTTTCCATGGAAACATATGATGGGGTGTATATTTTATTTGCAGCAAAAAAAAGAAAGTTCTCATCTTTTTTATTTTCATTGAAGCAATAGTATTCTCTTCGCAATTTTTTAATGTAGCCTTTCTGTTGCCATTCAACCAAACGGCGGCTATCAAAGTCAGGGTATTGCTTTTTAATGTCCTTTATGGAGAACACCGGAAAATCTTTTAACGATTTTTCAAATTGCAAATAATTCATTTTATCTTATTTAATTGTCAAATATAACAATTATCAAAGATATAATGCAACTATGGTTTTGGGGTTTTTATATTAGTCGTTTTTATTCTTGGATTTATTATTCTTAGTATGGGTGTTCACTTCGATTATCAATGAATGCCACAATTTCTATGGTATTTTCTCTAATACGATAAACTAATGATGTTTGATGCGTTATAACGCAACGCCTAAGCTGTGTCTGTTTGTAGGAAGCGGGGCAAATATGTTTTAACGTTTTGAGTTTTTTAATCAGGCTTTCCACTTTAGATTCAAAGTCTTCTGCTTCCTTGATTGTCCAGCGTTCAAGAATATTGGTGAGAATTTTTAGATACGATTCCTGGGCAATAGGCGACCAGATAATAATAACATCTTTCATTTCCTTCCGAGTAGGTAATCTGCGCTTAATTTTACATCACTATGCAAAATTCCTTGCCCATTCTCTAATTGCTTTATACCTAATTGAATAGCTTCTTTTTCCGCTTCCGAAATCGTATCCCACCAATCTATATCCTTGCTTCGCAATGTGGTGAAATAGGCCTGAACCTTGCTGAGAATATTCTCGTCGTCGGTCTCAACTATAAGTTTATGTAAATAGTCTTTTATTTCTGCTGTATTCGGGTTCATTTAGGTAAAGTATTAAAATCCATAGCTCTATAATTAGTCTTAAAGGCTTCTCATCTTGCAAATATAATAGGTTTTGCCCCCCATTTCACTTTACAATCTCCATGAAATAATATTAAGCCATCAACCACTTGCTTTTTCTGGTCAATATCTGTAAAAAACAAAGAAATCGCCCACCCAAAATTCGTTCAAATGCTATAACTTTACACACGAATTTCAAAATGATATGTATCTAATTGATAATCTTTATTACTATCTTTTTGTTTGGTTTAAAAAAAGACAAAAAAAATTCAAAAACTCAGACCCGTCTGAAAGAGTTTCATATGGCATTGGCATTTTAATTGAAATATGGTTTTATACTTTCATTTTAATCATAGATCATTTTATTATAAAGAATCTTCAATCGTCTATTCCAATATGGTTTTATATTTTGTCTGGCATATTTTTTATGTGGCTAATTGATTATATATATACAAAAAAAGAAAGATTGGTTATTGTTTTAAAAATGAAGAAGCTTTTTCCCGACAATTTAGGAATTATTTTATCCTTATCATTTTCCGTATTGACTACAATACTACCATTGCTGCTTATTATTATTTTTCAACGCTAATGAATCGTGGTAGTAATTCAGACTGATAAGTCATTATTGTCATTACCCAAAAACTTCTAACTTTGCTTAACCCTTAAACTCCTGGTGGGTTTTGAGTTACAAATAAAATGGCTGCATTAAAAAACATGGATAGTACATCGTTGATTTATAGTTGCTTGTGGCAGCAGGATATCGTTTCTGGTGGTTTGCAACCATTGGGTTATGGTGGAGTTTCGTATCAGGTAACCTATACCAACCAAAACCCAGCACTAAGTCTCTCAGCTGATCAAATTCCATTTGGCACATGGCCACAACACGAAGAACCTCTGTCCGACTATTATGCTATTACCCCCGACAGAAGCTTGGTAGCAGATATCTTTAAACCGGATGTGTTTGCGGTTTCGGGAGGAGGGGCTAATGCATGGGATTACATTTCAAATGGTGCAAGTGTAGCTTCAGCATATCCAACAATTAGTGGAACATGGGCATATAATAATTCCGGATGAGATGTAAGATGGACAGGTAAAAATGGAAATTATTATAAACTTTCACAAGTAAAAAATAATGGTGGGTATGTGAAGAGCATGAATTATGCAAAAAATGCTTCACGACTTACCCGAGGACTTGGAAACGGATTGACAGGATTAAGTGTCTTTGCTTCTGGTGTATCAACCTATCTAGCTGTATCAAATGGCACAGATAATACTTCCACTTGGGTTAATTTAGGAATCAGTGTTGGAGGTGCAGCTTTAACTGTATTTGGAGCACCTGTTCTTGTTACTTGTGCAGCTATTGGAGGGACTGTTTGGGGTATTGGACAACTTGTTGCAGGAGATGAAATTAATGGTTGGATAGATAATAATTTTGGGTATTAACAGCTATGGAAAAGAAATATAGAGTTATTCATTATTCAAAAATCAGGTTCGCTTGTTTTCTTATACCTTCGTGGCTATCAGGATTCCCTTTAGCTATGCTTCTAATTCCACATGGTATTGCAGGTCAGATCATTTTAGGGATTCTTGCTATTGCGATAGTATTTAGTTCACTTTTTATTTTCCCTAAGTACACGGCAAAAGCAATATTACTTATTTCAACCGATACAGAAGGCTTTCAACTTGATTGGGTGAAACCATTCTGGGGCAGCAAGCCCAAACTTACACAACGTGTTCGTATGGATGAGCTAAAATCGTATAAATATGAATCTTCATATAATTTTAGCACATTAAAATTAAGGTTGAAATCAGGTAGTAAAATACAACTTCACCGTTGGTATAATGACGACAATGATGATTTCGATAAATTTATGACCCATTTTAAGCGAACTATTGAAAGCTACAATAAGAAGAAAAGTACAACAGCAGTTATCGAAAAAGAAAAGCTGATAATGGAAAATAGAACTTTCCTGGTAGCGATAGGTCTTTTGATAGGAGTGATTTTTATAGCGACTATATTACTGGTTATCTTTAAGGGAGTAAGCAACATGAAAGGGATTATTCCTATTTTAACAGTCCTTGGCCCCTTAATTTGGGTTATAATCCAAATTGTAAAAGGATTACAAAAGGCGAAAATTGAATAGTACAAACTATAATCAAAAAGCTCAGTTCGAAAGTTACGTGCTCCGTTGTTTTTTGCAATAACTGATTAAATTTCATTTTTATCAATCCCAGCCTGCTTAAGGAGTGAAAAGAAAAGGCCTTTCGAATAGTCTTTATTGCCATGCACCGGGATTATCACCGTTTTGCCAGTTGTAGCATTGAAATATAAATGATGGCTGCCATTGGCACGTTTAAAATAGAAGCCCTTTTGTAGTAATATTTTTATAAGGTTTTTAGCCGAATAGTTCATGCCATTTGCAGGTTTAAAGAGTATTCCAAAGTTTCGCTATCATCGGGAATCTCTTCGCCACGCTCCTGAAGCTCCTCAATATAAAGCTCAATAGCTTCTTTTGCCATTTGAATGGCATGTTCTACCGTTTCGCCATAGGTCATACAGCCTGGCAAAGCTGGCACTGAAACAGTATAAGAGCCTTCCGGCTCTTTGTGCATTAATATTTTATAAGTCAGTTGCATATTGTTATAGTTTAATGAGCCATTTTTAAAGCATTTGATAAAGCATCTTGTAGCTTTTTCTTACCAACAAAAGCATCAACAAGAGAAAAGACGATTTTCTTTTCTTCATCATCAAGAACATCAGCCGAAACTACTTCTTTGGCTGTCATTCCTTTGGCTTCTCTAATGCTTTTTATCTTTTTTCCTATATTCAATTCAATGGAAATTTACTATTTGAGCAACAAAGTTAAAATAAAATAACACTCTTGGCAATTATCATTAAACTAATGATTGAAGCAGATGATTAGACTTGTCGCTGAAAAGAATTGATAATCAATTTGATGATTGCAGGCCAAAACTACCTGTTGTCTATTGGGTTCTCTAAGCTATATCAATTATTGCGCTCAAATTTATTGGTATTATTTTCAAAATAAAGAGATAGATTTTACCCATTTCAAATAATGATTTAAAGTTTGGGCGCTTTATATCAGATTTTGAAACATCTCCACTACCCAAAAAACAAAGAAATCACCCACCCAATATTCCCCCAATTCCCTTAACTTTGCCGGCGAATTCTTCTATGAAATGAACAAAAAAACCATTATTGTAGCCGGGGGCGGATTTGCAGGGCTCAATTTTATTAAAAGTCTGGATCCCAAATTATTCGACGTTATTCTCATCGATAAAATTAACCACCATCAGTTTCAACCACTGTTTTATCAGGTGGCTACTTCGCAGTTAGAACCATCGAGCATTTCGTTTCCACTGCGCCATGTTTTCCGCCGAATGACCAACATACGTATTCGCCTGGCAGAAATTATTTCGGTGAATATTGAACAAAAGTCTATTGCCACCTCCATCGGCAGTTTTAACTACGATTATCTTGTGCTGGCTCTGGGCTGTAAAACCAATTTCTTTGGAAATAAAGAACTTAGCCGCAACGCACTCACTCTTAAAACTACCTACGAAGCCATCTCCATCAGAAACCATATTCTCCAGACTTTCGAAGATATTATTTCGGCGGAGGAAGAGAAAAAAGAAAGCCTGCTCAATATCGTTATTGTGGGTGCCGGCCCAACGGGCGTTGAATTGGCGGGGGCTTTTGCCGAAATCAAGAAAAACGTGCTGCCCCGCGATTATTACCGCATCGATTTTTCACGACTTCGCATCATCATCATCGAAGGAAGCAAAAACACCCTGAACAATATGAGCGATACCGCCAAAAAAGCATCGCGGCAATATCTTGATAAAATTGGAGTTGAAGTGTTTACTGAGACTTATGTCAAAAGCTACGACGGTGAAGTATTGCTGTTTAACAACGGAAATTCTCTGAAAACCAAAACGGTAATCTGGGCAGCAGGCGTAACCGCCAATACCATCGAAGGTATTCCTGCTGATTCCATGGCACCCGGCAACAGATTGAAAGTGACCCGAATAAACCTATTACAAAACTCCAACGATGTTTTCGTTCTGGGCGATATGGCCTATATGGAAACACCAAAATACCCCAAAGGTCATCCTCAGGTGGCCAATGTGGCTATCAATCAGGCAAAAACATTGGCCCAAAATCTAAAGAATATTGCCAAAGGAAAGCCAACCCGCGATTACGAATATGCCGACCTGGGCTCCATGGCAACCCTGAGCCGCAACAAGGCAGTGGTGGATTTGTCATTTGTAAAATTCAAAGGATTTGTTGCCTGGGTCATCTGGATGTTTCTGCATCTTATGCTCATTCTGAGTGTGAGAAACAAGATTATTATCTTTATCAACTGGGGATGGGCCTATATTACCAAAGACACCGCGCTGCGACTGATTTTGAAAGGAAACAGGCAGGAATAGTTGAGTTTCCCTAAAACTTGAGTCCACATTTTTTTCTCAATTTTCCCTTTTGTGGGTCGACGTTTGGATGTAAATGCTAGATTTGGCCACCTAAATATTACCTGGAGTGCTTTTTTGGGTAAAAAATTTTTATAATTACTCATAACTTATTGACCATGAAAATAATAACTACTGTAGTTCTACTTATTGTCACTTTACTCGTTGTTCCGGTTTTCTCCTATTTTTTTGCAACCCCTTTGGGCGAGCTCGAATGGACAGCACTGAATTCATTGATAACACTCTGTATTATATTTATCTCCTACAGTTTTGTGGTGGGTGAGCTTTCGGGGAATAACAGTCAGGTGGATAAGCTTTGGAGCCTTATTCCTTTGGCTTATGCCTGGGTGGTGGCTTATTATGGTCAGTGGAATCCGCGTTTGGTGCTTATGGCCATTATGGTGAGTCTTTGGGGACTTCGTCTCACCTATAATTTCTCGCGTCACGGAGCATATACTCTCAAATTCTGGACAGGCCGCGAAGATTACCGTTGTGAAATACTTCGCAAAAAGAAAGAATTTCAGCCCCGCCGGAAATGGTCGCTGTTTAATTTGTTTTTTATCTCAGGTTACCAAAACGTACTTATTTTACTTTTTACACTTCCCACCATTATTGCCCTTCAATTTGCGGATAGCCCGCTGGGAATCATCGATTATATTGCTGCCGGACTCATGTTGTTCTTCATAGTTTTCGAAACCATTGCCGATCAGCAACAATGGGAATATCAATCGAACAAATGGGGCTTAATCGGCAAAAAGGCTCCATTAGATGCCGATTCCAAGCGTGGATTTCTCAACAAAGGGTTATGGGCTTTGTCGCGTCATCCCAACTATTTCGCGTAGCAAGCCATTTGGTTGAGCTTTTATATCTTCAGTATTTCGTCCTCCGGACAGCCTTTGAACTGGAGCATAGCCGGAGCGTTGCCGGTGGTTTTGTTTCAGGGAAGCTCGCAGTTTAGCGAGGAAATTAGCGCATCCAAATATCCTGAATACGCTGAATATCAGAAGAAAGTAAGCCGGTTTATCCCCTTAGGCAGGAAATAGAAAATCTTATTTTTGAAGCAAACCCGATTTGCGAAGCTGCACTCTAAAAGTGGTTCCCTGATTGACTACCGATTTCTTTACAAAAATTTTCCCCTTGTGATAATTGGTTATAATCCTGTCAGCCAACGACAAACCCAATCCCCACCCCCGTTTTTTGGTGGTATAGCCCGGGTGGAAAATACTCCTGAACCTGTTCGACGGAATTCCCTTTCCGGTATCGGAAATATCGAGATTTACAAACTGGCTGTCTTCGGTAATCTCAATATGGATTTTCCCATCGCCCGCCATGGCATCCAAAGCATTTTTGCAAAGGTTCTCTATCACCCAACCAAATAGGGGTTCGTTCACCGGAGCCAGTATACTCATTCCGTTTTCGGCTTTAATATCAATGGTATATTGAACTTTTTTCGAAGTTCGGGCTTTAAAATAATCGACAAAATCGTTGACAAGCAAGCCCACATCGCTCAAATTAAGCTTGGGAATACTGCCGATTTTACTAAACCTATCGGTGATAATTTCGAGTCGGTGCACGTCTTTTTCAAGCTCGTCGAGAGAGCTGTCGTCCACTCCCTGCATTCTCAGCAAATCGATCCAGGCCATCATCGACGACAGCGGAGTTCCAAGCTGATGAGCAGTTTCTTTGGCCAATCCCGCCCACACCTGATTTTGTTCTGCCTTTCGTGAAGTGCTGAAAATGAGATATCCAAGGATGATAAAAATGGCCATGGCCACCAAAATTGCCACCGGAAAATATTTTAGCCGGGTTTGAAGTTGTGAATCTTTGTAAAGGATATATCGCTGTCCCGATTGAGGCAAATTGATGATAATGGGCGGATTCTGATCCTGCATTTGTTCAATGAGCTCGGCCAGAAGTGTCGAATCTTTTGAAATTTGCGGCGGAATGTTTCCGTATTGCTCAATTTTACTCAGGGTGCTGTCGGTCACTATTACAGGTACCGAAGCCGAATTCAATACAATTTCCTCGAGAAATGACTTATTCAAGTCGTCGATAATCTGTTGTATTCTGCTGTATATCAATGAGTTTTTGTAGTACAGATAGAATTTATCCGATTCCAGATACTCCAGCACGATGGGTTTATATTCGCTAAAATCTTCAAGAAGTTGTCCCCGAAGATATGTTACAGTGTCGCTGTTAAATTCGATATTTACCTTGCTCAGAATTTCTCTTTTCCCATTGGTTTGAATCACTGGGATGGTGGTATTGTCTCGCAGCAAATCCAGATAGAAGGTCAAATCTTCGTCGGGAATATTGGCCGAAATTTTTTGGTAAGCCTTGGCCAGCAACGAAACCCGTTTACGTTCCTCTATTTTCAAAATCCTGAAAAGAGAATCGGTGGAGCTCACCAGCTGGGCTTTCTTCACAATGGTATTGGCCCACAACTCCATATTGTTGCGCTCGTTAATTCGGATTTGATTTACAAGGGAATTGGTGTACCAAAGCGATACCGAAACTATAAGAATTCCGATGGCAGATAGTAAAAACTTGAGCTTGTTTTGATGGTTGTAAATATTCATTCGAATAGGCTTACGACAAAGATATTAAATCTTAAACAAGTCATAACGCCAATTTCGGGGGTTTTATTGAATAGGGTTTCAATATTTACTTCATGCTGTATTTATCCACTGGCTTATGATTGTTGCAAGTTCCGTAGAAGGTTAGAGAGTGACTGGTAACAGTAACATTGAGCAGCTTTTCGATGCTATCTTTGATTTCCTGAAGTCTGGGATCGCAGAATTCCAAAACGCTTCCATCGTCGAGACAAATAAAATGATCGTGCTGACGAAATTTAAACGACCTTTCGAATTGGGCACAATTATTACTGAACTGATGCTTGGTAACTAAGCTACATTCCAAAAGCAACTCCATGGTGTTGTAGAGCGTAGCGCGGCTCACCCGGTACTTATTGTTCTTCATTTTAATATAGAGCGTTTCTATATCGAAATGGCCTTCGGTATTGTAAATTTCCTCTAAAATGGTGTAACGCTCAGGGGTTTTCCTTTGTCCGTTTTTTTGCAAATATTCAGTAAAAATTTTTTTTACGGCTTCAAAAGTCTCTTTATTTGTTTCGCTCTTCATGGGTTGATTTTTAAAATCGAAAATCTACATTTGATCCTCGTTTTTCAAATGAACCACAAAAATAAACAATTTCTTTTATTTAGAATAATTAAAAATAAAAAACAGAAAAATACTGAGTAAAAAATAGGCGCAATTTTGAGTGAAATGCATTCAAACTATTCATTATCTATATTTTGACCAACTAATTGCTCAAATCTTAATGGGGGAAATAAATCTGCCCTTGGAGCATAGATTCCAGATTTAATAAAGAAACGAAAACATCAATATTCAGCAAAAATTTTTAAATTTGTGACAGAATATACAAACAAAATACTTTAAAAACTTAATAATGAATACGAAACAAATTGATGGTTGCTATTCCATTCGACCTTTAGAGCAGCATTGATTTGGAGCGTGTGGTTTAAAAAAACAATGACAGATGAAAACAATTGATGACATTTCTTTTGCGGGCAAACGTGCTCTGATTCGAGTGGATTTTAATGTGCCACTCAACGACAAATTCGAAATTACCGACGAAACCCGGATAAATGCGGCCATTCCAAGCATTAAAAAAATATTGAACGATGGTGGTTCTGTGGTTTTAATGTCGCATTTAGGCCGACCAAAAACTGGTCCCGAGCATAAATATTCTTTAGTTCACTTAGTTCCAACCCTTTCCGAAAAATTGGGTGTTGCCGTAAAATTTGCCGATGATTGTATTGGCGAAGGAGCCGAAAAGCTGAGTGGTGAACTCAAAGGCGGCGAAGTGCTGTTGATCGAAAACCTTCGTTTCTACAAAGAAGAAACCAAGGGCGACAAAGATTTCTCCGAAAAGCTGAGCCATCATGGCGATGTATATGTGAACGATGCTTTCGGTACTGCCCACCGTGCCCACGCCAGCACCACCATAGTAGCCGATTTTTTCCCTGAACACAAGATGTTTGGTTATGTAATGGCCAACGAAATAGCCAGTGTGAACAAAGTATTACACGATTCACAAAAACCCTTTACCGCTATTTTGGGTGGCGCCAAAGTTTCTGACAAAATCGGTATTATCGAAAATCTTATGGATAGAGCCGACAATATTATTATTGGCGGTGGAATGATGTTCACTTTTATTAAAGCTCAGGGAGGCGAAATTGGAAATTCATTAGTCGAACTGGAACAATTAGACGTTGCTACCTCCTTGATGAAAAAAGCCATCGACAAAGGCATCAATATCTATTTGCCTGTGGATGCCATAGTTGCCGATAATTTTGCCAACGATGCCAACCGCAAGGAAACACCTGCCAACCAGATTGAACCCGGATGGATGGGCTTGGATATCGGAGAAAAATCCCGCGAAACGTTCAAAGAAGTCATTCTCAACAGCAAAACCATTCTGTGGAACGGCCCCATGGGCGTTTTTGAAATGGAGAATTTTGCTCACGGAACCAAAGCTATTGCACTTGCTGTTGCCGAAGCAACCAAAAACGGAGCCTACAGTCTTATTGGCGGTGGCGACTCGGTTGCAGCCATCAATAAATACGAACTTGCCGACGAAGTAAGCTATGTTTCAACCGGTGGAGGAGCCTTGTTAGAATATATGGAAGGACAAGAACTTCCTGGCATTAAAGCAATTATGGAATAGTAAAATTATTTAAAGTGCCCCCGTCATAACCCGTTGCAACTGTTTGCGGCGGGTTTTTTTATTGAGAAATAAATCCTGAAATTTTTGGTAACGATTGATTGAGAAAATGTTCTAAAAAAAAATTATGGTTTGGATTAAACAGATTCTTCTATCGCCTCACAGTTTTGACTCCATAGGAATGACCTGGGACTGTGGTTGTAATAAAAGACAGCTCAGCTTCTTTTATCATAAAGAATTTTAAAAAGCAAAACCACCCTGTCTTTTTGTTACCTTTAACGACAAATTACGTCCTATAGACAAATAGTTGGTTTATGATTTATTTAAAGCTGATTCGGGAGAGTTTTTTATTTGCCGTGAGAGAACTCGTGGTAAATAAAACACGTACATTTTTATCGTTATTGGGGATTACCATTGGAATTTTTGCAGTTATTTCGGTTTTTACCATTTTCGACTCGCTCGAAAAACAACTGCGCGACAGCGTTAATTCGCTGGGAAGCAATGTGTTATTTGTGCAAAAATGGCCTTGGATGACCAATGGAAACTCCCCCTGGTGGAAATACATGAACCGCCCACAACCGTCAGCCGATGACTTAAAAATTATTGAGAAACGCTGCCAATTAGCCGAATCTACAGCACTATTTGTGCACCATTCAAAAACACTGAAAAACGGAAATAATATTCTCGAAGATATTGAAATTCAGGGGGTATCGCACGAATACAACGATGTGATGGAAGTGGTCATAGACAAAGGAAGATATTTTACCCCCATGGAAAGTGCCAATGGCAGGCAGGTAGCCCTTATTGGAGCTGATATTGCGGAAAACCTTTTCCCAAATCAGGATGCCGAAGGACAATCGTTTAAATTGGGGGGAATAAAAACGTATGTGGTTGGGGTGCTCACCAAAAAAGGGGAGGATACTTTCGGCAATTCCCCCGATAAACAGGTCATCATTCCACTAAATTTTGTCAAAACCTTTGTCGATCTGCGATACAGTGGAAACATCATCATGGTGAAAGCCCATGAAGGAATTAGCAACGATGAGCTTCGCAGCGAACTCACCGGTATTCTGCGGTCGGCTCACCGACTTAAACCCGGCTCCGACGACGATTTTGCCATTAACGAAACCAGCATTATCTCCAACAGCTTCGACCAGTTTTTTGGCATGTTGGCCGGTATTGGTTGGGTAATTGGCGGATTCTCCCTGTTGGTTGGAGGCTTTGGAATCGCCAATATCATGTTTGTTTCGGTGCGCGAAAGAATCAATATTATAGGCATTCAAAAATCGCTGGGGGCTAAAAACTATTTTATACTCACTCAATTTCTGTTCGAAGCTGTTTTTCTTTCGCTCATGGGGGGAATTTTTGGTTTAATGTTTGTCATGATTCTCAGTCTATCAGTTACTTATGGATTAGACTGGCCCATGATGCTCAACGAAGGCAATATTATTTTGGGTATCGGGGTATCTTCTGTCATTGGGCTCATTAGCGGACTCATGCCTGCTATTCAGGCGAGTAAACTCGATCCGGTGGTGGCCATGAGAACACTCTCGTAGACTATGAATCTTCAAAGTCAATTTATAAAAAGCACCGAAATTCATATTAAAAACCTCCTCGAAGCGGAAGGTACAGGCCACGATTGGTGGCATATTGATCGGGTGCGAATAAACGCGCTGGCCATAGCTTCGCCTTATCCTGTGAATGAGTTTGTAGTTGAAATGGCAGCCTTATTGCACGATATTGCCGACCACAAATTTCATGACGGAGACGAAAATATCGGCCCCCAAAAAGCTACAGAATTGTTGACAAGCATGGGCGTTGGCGAAGTTGAAATTCGCGAAATTGTCACCATCATCAGAGAAATATCGTTCAGTAAAGGACTTGTTCCCAGCACTCTGGAAGGCAAAATAGTTCAGGATGCTGACCGGTTAGATGCCATTGGAGCCATTGGAATTGCCCGTGCTTTTGCCTATGGCGGCCATAAGCAACGACTGATTTACCACCCCGATATTCCCCCGACTCTATACACATCGAAAGATGAATACAAGAAAAGCACCAGCCCCACCATCAATCATTTTTACGAGAAACTACTTTTGCTCTCCGACTTAATGAATACCGAAGAAGCCAAAAAATTAGCCACGGAGCGCCATAAATTCATGGAACTATATCTCAATCAATTCTTTGACGAGTGGAAGGGTGTAAAATAAATAACGGGAATGGATTAATATTGCTCTCTTTCGTTGGGGAAATCACCGGTTTTCACATCCTTAATATAGGCCTGCACCGATCCTTTAATTTCTTCGCTCAAATTGTGATAGCGACGTAAAAAACGGGGGGAAAACTTCTGAGTTATGCCCAGCATATCGTGCAGTACGAGCACTTGTCCATCCACATGCATCCCGGCTCCAATACCAATCACAGGAATCTTGAGCATGCTTTGTACTTTCTTAGCCAATTCGGCAGGAATTTTCTCAAGAACCAAAGCAAAACAACCCGCCTTTTCGAGTTTAATGGCATCGCTGATAAGTTGTTCGGCTTCGGCATCTTCCTTAGCTCTAACTACATAGGTACCAAATTTGTGGATGGATTGGGGGGTTAAACCCAAATGTCCCATCACAGGAATTCCCGCAGAAAGAATACGATTTATGGATTCCAGAATCTCTTCACCGCCTTCCATTTTTATGGCATTGGCACCGCTTTCCTTCATGATTCTGATGGAAGAATGGAGTGCTTCTTTGCTGTTTCCCTGGTAAGTACCAAAGGGCAAATCGACTACCACGAGAGCCCGCTCTACGCCACGCATCACGCTCGAAGCGTGATAAATCATCTGATCCAAAGTGATGGGGAGTGTGGTTTTATGTCCGGCCATAACATTCGATGCCGAATCGCCCACCAGAATCACATCGATTCCGGCACTGTCGAGCAAGGTGGCCATTGAATAATCGTAGGCAGTGAGCATGGAAATCTTCTCTCCCCTATGCTTCATCCCATTGAGAACATGAGTGGTAATTTTTCGGTAATTCGATTCTAAATATGCTGACATCCGTTTATTTTTAGAAGGGGCAAATCTACGATAATATCGTTAAGCTCGAACTTTCAAAGATCCTATTGAGTTTTATAAACTCATGAAAACTATTCAAATTCGCTATTATAAAAGAATATAAACCACATAAGCTAAATAAGCCACTACAAAAATGGAGCCTTCTACCCTGTCGATTTTACGTCCTTTGCCAGTAAACACAAACACAAAAAGCAAAATGGTAGCAATCAATCCCAGCAAAATATCCAGATTAATGGAAGGGTTAAAAGGAATATCAGTCATTACTGCGCTAATCCCCAGAATAAAAAAGATATTAAATATGTTGGAGCCCACTATATTACCAACTGCCATATCCGAATTCCCTTTTAAGCTGGCAACCACCGATGTAGCCAACTCGGGAAGACTGGTACCAACACCTACCACCAAAACGCCTATTAAATATTGGCTCATACCCAAAGCCTCGGCAATGGTAGTTGCACTTTCTACAATAAATTTCCCCCCAAAATAAAGGCCAACAAATCCGGCAATGATTAATAAAGTACTTTTTAATTTGCTCATTTCAGCAACATAATTACCATCCTCGTTATTCACTGATCCTGATGTTCCAATGACAAAAGTATAGTAAATAAAAATGATGAAAAACGACAGAAAAATTAAGCCGTCTGTCCGGTTGATTACGTTAAATCCTGTATTGCTTAATAAAGTATCATTAGCAACAACAAACAAAACCAAAGTGGCCAAAACTCCAAAAGGAATCTCATAACGAACTGTAGTATTCTGCACAAGCAATGGTTTAACGACTGCTGATATACCTAAAATCAAAAGGATATTCACCAGATTACTCCCCACTACATTTCCTACAGCCAAATCGCTGTTTCCAGTTGAGCTGGCAAAAATATTAACGATTAACTCGGGAAACGATGTTCCAAAAGCAACCACCGTTAAACCAATCATTAAATTTGAAACTTTCATCATTTTTGCAAAAGATGAGGCTCCTTTAACCAAAAGATCGGCTGAATAGATAAGGATTGCCATTCCAAGAATAAGTAAAAAGTATTCCATAATTATGTATTATATTGATATTGATTATTTTAAAATTACAATTTTAAGAGTTTCAATCTTCATATTTTTCTGATAGATCTCCAAAAGATAAATTCCGGGGTCAAAAATAGTTATATCCAGCTCGGTATTCGATAAATTATTTTCTAAAGTAATGATATTCTGGCCACTCATATTACTTAATTTTATAACTTTATAATCCTGATTATCAATCACTATATGCATATTTCCGCGGGATGGATTTGGGAATATGCTTACTGTTGGATGATGAATCTTAGGTTCATCCACCGCTACATCGTGATTCAGATAAACCGGCAAAATGATTTGTGAAGGCATTTGGGGAGCGTTGTAAATTTTTTGGGTGGCCACTCTGGGGGTCATTTCCACACCATTGAAATTGTAGGTTTGGCCGTCCATCACATCTCTTCTAAAAAATTCTCCGCTTTCGATGGGCAAATTGGGGTTCGATTGATAGCGGGGATAGTTCGACGAGCTTACCAACAATTTCATCTTGTGATCTTTACCAAAAGTATAGGCCATGGGCATCATTCTAAAATTCAGCTCATAAATTTGCCCCGATTCCAAATTGGTATAATCAGCATTGGGGTTCGGACTCCCCAGAGCAATGGATTGGGCGTAATCTCTGGCGCGACCATTAACTGCGCCTTCCGACACATAAATTTGGCGTCCATCGGGATAAACATCTACCATGCGGACAAAGAAATCGGTATCGGTGTGACCTCCGCCATCAACTTCGGTACTCACAAAAAGCTTCATTTTTGGGTATCCAATCACACAGAGACTGTCGGCAAAAGGAAGTGTTTCGAACTGAAGCACATCGGGTCGATCCATGGTGAGTGGCGCCCAGACCGGATTGGCCAGATTGAGCGGACCAGCGTTTGTTTTTTCAACAATGGGGGTTGTAAGAGTCAGATTTCCCCCGCCAATGGTTTGAACCGGATTCTCGGGGTCGTGCAAATAACTCAATGGCGTTTGGGCTTCCAATGGAGGGGTTGTTACAACTGCCTGCGACTGAAAATCGAAAAAATAAGGCAGCTCCAAAACTCCGTAGTCCAGTGGAAAAGCATTGGTCTCCATCCAGTAATTCCCCAGATTTTCGTTACCGCTCACTCCATCATTCACAGGCCCGGGTACATAGAACCGAATATTTTTTACCATATTAAAATCAATTACAGGGGTTGCCGGATCGGAAAGAGGCACGCTCCCCGGCTCCTGAGCCGCTGTATCGGCAGGTATATCAATGGTTATGGCGAAAATGGTATCGGCAGTTTGCAGCTCAACAGGCATTTCCATAATGTCTTCATGTCCTGTAATATAATTGATAAAATTGGGAAAACGTATCGCGAAATTCTCCGAAGGAATTCGCAGCATGTAAGGACCATAGGGTTGCCAAAGATTGCTTTCGGGAATTAAAACCTTGGGCTCGCTCAGAAAAGCATCGTCGCGGTAATTCAATAGCTGCCTCAAAAACGAAAGCACTTCACTTTCAACAATTCTGTCAATCCGGATATTGTCGGGGTTATCGGAAATGTCGCCATACAAAATCTCAATATCGAAAACACTTTCGGGAAATCGCAGGTCGCCCACCGAATCCATACCAATGGTTCCATGTGTCCAGGGGCCAATGACCAATTTCTGAAGCTGCCGGTTGGGTGCGGAAGTATGCGCCATGATTTGGTGGTAGGTGTCAATCTGCCCATCTACAAAAATATCCCACCATCCACTCAGGTGATAAGCTGGAACTTCCATATTGGTGTAGCGGCTGTAATTTCCGTTGGCGTCGGACTCCCCTTGCTCGTTAACAGGCGCAAAACTTGCATCCATATCGCAACGTTGCAAATAATTGGGATACATAGCCGAAAAACCATTGTAATCGGGCAAAGCAGAAAACTGATCGATGGCTAAATTGATAATATCATCCGGCTCCAGGTTTCCATAGTCGAAAGTGGAGTGAATATTGTTCTGAACATCGGTATCGTTGGGATTTACCACCGCCACATCTTCCATCTGACCGCTTAACCAATTGGTAATGAGTGCCTGGCGAAAAACACCATTGTGTTGAACCACGCCATCGAAATATTCCAGAGTGGCTACAATGGGAACAATGGCTTTTAAATCGTTGTTATCCGGGTCTTTTTTGTAGGCTGCAACTGCCTGATATTGTGAGTTTCCCATGGCCGAAGCGCCAAACATGGCTAAGCTTCCATTGTAGGCTTTGTCTATGGTATCGGCAACACCATCGTTATCCAAATCGAAAGCCCACACCAGGCTATCCTGAAGAAACTGAATGCTTTCGCGTCCATCCTGATGGAAGATGGAATTGTGAGGATCGGTTAGTTCTGTAAAATCGAGAGCATGACTTTTGGTGGGATGGTAGGCATCTTTTTTCCAGCTATCGGAATACATGGCGAAATATACCCCTTCGGAATTGTAGCGCCCTCGCATATCCTGCAAGGTATAGGCATAGCCCAGCATATTCATGATGATGGCCAATGCATCGTCCTGTCCTTTATTATAGGGTGTTCGGGTGAAAACCATGGGAAGTTGAAATGGGTTGGGATTGGGCAATCCGTTGAGTGAATCATACACAAGCAACTGCACTCCCCGCGGAATTATTTGAACCGCAAAGGTTTCATTTCCAAAGGGCAAATCCACCATCATACTATCGGAAGTGATGGGAAGATATAAATCGGTGCTCAGTTTAACTCCATCGGTGGTGATGAATGAATAATTGAACGATGTGGAAAAATCGGAAAACTCGTCCAGCTGACCATTTCCCTGAGCTTTAACCCCCATTGAAACAACGATAAGAAAGAAAACAGGAAGAATAAATCTCATGAAAATACTATTAAAACCGGTTAACGATGGTAAAAGTACTTAAAAACTCAATGGGGGCAATGCAACAATTAACTTATTATCAACAGGGTAAATATCTTTCTATTTCAAATTGTCGTAATACCACTGGCAGGCGGCTTCGAAACCCTCAGCAGCACTGAATTGGGGGTTATATCCCAGCACTTTTTTGGCTTTGTCGACCGAGGCTAAACTGTGTGGAATATCTCCGGCACGTTTGGAGCCGATGGTTACATCTACATGGGCAATGGCCGGATCGTGTTTGGCCAGATTGCTTCGTAAGGCATCGAAGAGCTGAAACAAGGTGGTATTTCCTCCGTAGGCCACGTTAAAAACATCCATCACCACGGGACTAACGTCAATTTGAGTTCCTTGGGCTTCGTTATATTCTTCATAATAGGAGGCAAGATTTTTTAGAATCTCATCCTTCGATGTGGTAGCTGCTATTTCGTTGGCATGAACCACATTGTCCACATAGGTAAAATCGCGGCTATAGGAGCCATCGCCGTTGATTACAGGCGATTCGTGTTCAATGAGTTTTTTTACCCACAGCGGGATTACGGCGGCATAGGCTCCATTGGGATCCTGACGTTTACCAAACACATTGAAATAGCGCAAACCTATGGTTTCGAGCCCGTATAACTCGCTGTAAACCTTGGCAAAATACTCGTTCACCACTTTGGTAATTGCGTATGGACTCAGGGGTCGGCCTACCCGTTCTTCCATTTTGGGGAGTTCTTTGCTGTCGCCATAGGTCGATGAGCTTGCGGCATAAATAAATCGTTTCACCTCCTCATCGCGGGCGGCGGTTAGCATGTTCAGGAAACCATCAATATTTACCGAGTTGGTGGTTACAGGATCTTTGATAGACCGTGGCACCGAACCCAAAGCAGCCTGATGAAACACATATTCGCAATCGCGTACAGCCAGCTTACAAATGTCTAAATGACGAATATCGCCTTCAACCATCTGAAAATTGGGGTGTTTTAAAAACTCAACAATGTTTTTCTTGTGGCCAGTGGATAAATTGTCTAAACAAACCACCTCATTATTATTTCTAAGGAAATATTCTATCAAATTGCTGCCGATAAAACCAGCACCACCAGTCACTAATATTTTCGAGTTTTTAAGATTTTTCATTTCTTAGGTTTTGTGTATTCAGATTATAATTCCTTTTACTGTTCATTTCAGGTTCCAAATTTCGCATTTTTAGGCATACTAATCCGCAATGATTCCTTGTTTTCGTAAAAATTCGAAAATGGGCTCCAAATGCTCTATGGTATCGCTATCCATCAGCATATCAGCAGCTTGTGGAATATCGTAATTGCTGTTGATTCCGGGAAGGAAATCAATTTCGCCATCCATAGCCTTTTTATAGAGACCGTATTTATCGTTTAGTATGCAAAAATCCAGCGGAATATTCAGGTGAAACAAATAAAACCTGTTGGCAGTGCCATGATTAATGATGTTTCTGACCTCTTCACGTACTTTTTCGTCGGGCGAGATAAAGGAGCAGATGGTGATAAGACCCTGGTCGTTGAGCAACCTGCACAAATGGGCCACTCTTATCAGATGTTTGGCACTGTCTTCCGGACTAAAATCCAGCTCCTTGCTCAATCCACTCCTCACCGATTTGCCATCGAAAACCACTACTGTTTTCCCCTGCTCAAACAGTGCGCGCTCCAGGGTGTAGGCCAACTGGTTTTTCCCACTTCCGTGAAGTCCTGTAATCCATAAGGTAGTTCCCCGCTGTCCGTAACGTTTTTCTCTTAATTCTGCACTGATTAAACTTCCCGACTTCACAATGGCTTCCTTATCGAAGGCTGTGATTTTACCCGGCATATATTCCCCCGAAATCCGGTCGATAATCATGCCCACCGCCACCGTATTGTGCGAAACAGGATCAATGAGGATGAAGGAGCCTGTTTGACGATTCATTTTATAGGAATCGAAAAGCAAAGGCTGAGTGGTGGTCATCACCACACGACCAATCCCGTTGAGCTCAAAATGATCTATCTCAGTCTTTTCCAGTGTGTTTACATCCACTTTATATTGAATGAACTCTATTTTGGCTTTGGTGGTGTGCGAATTATGCTTGATGTAAAACTGCGTATAGGGATCCATGGGTTTCTCGTCCATCCAAACCAACATGGATTCAAAATGGCGATCCACCATGGGGCGATTCTGGGGATGAATGACCATTTCGCCTCTGGAAATATCTATTTCATCTTCTAATGTGAACGATGCCGACTGGGGAGGAAAGGCAAAATCAACAGCTCCATCGGAGGTTAATATGCTTTTTACTTTTGATGTCTTACCCGAAGGCAAAGCCATAATTTCGTCGCCCACTCTAAGGATACCGCTGGCCACTCTGCCTGCAAATCCGCGGTAATAGAGCGTTGGACGAATTACATACTGTACCGGGAAACGCAGATCGTCGAAATTCCGGTCGCTGACCACATGCACATTTTCTAAAAACTCCAGCAGACTCTCGCCATGATACCAGGGCATATTGGGGGAAATATCAACCACATTATCGCCCTTGAGAGCCGAAACCGGAATAAAGGTGATATCGGGAATTTGCAGCGTGGTGGTGAAGTCTTTATACTCCTCGCAGATTTGATTAAAAACAGTTTCGGAAAAATCCACTAAATCCATCTTATTCACTGCCAACACCACATGTTTTATGCCCAGCAGCGAAGCCAAAAAAGTATGCCGGCGGGTTTGGGTAATGATTCCTTTGCGGGCATCGGCCAAAATGATGGCCAGATTGGCGGTGGAGCCTCCGGTAATCATATTGCGGGTATATTGCTCATGTCCGGGGGTGTCGGCAATAATGAATTTGCGTTTGCTGGTGGAGAAGTAGCGGTAAGCCACATCGATGGTGATACCCTGTTCCCGCTCGGCTTTGAGTCCGTCGAGCAGCAGAGCATAGTCAATTTCTTCTCCGGCATGACCTTCGCGTTTGCTATCGCGTTCCAGTGCCGCCAGCTGGTCTTCGTAGATTTTTTTGCTATCGAAGAGCAGTCGCCCAATGAGGGTCGATTTGCCATCGTCTACACTTCCGGCGGTGAGTAGTCTGAGGAGGTCTTTCTTCTGATCCTGATCTAAGAATTCTTTTATATTGAGTTTACTGTTCATTATTTCAGCATTTATTCGTTGATTATGAGCTAAATAGCGCCAATGTGTGCAAAAGACAAAATGGTATCAAATGTCGAAACAACCTTTCGAACCATGGTGTCTTTTTACCCTAAATTAGTATTGATAAAAACTGTTTCCAGCGGTTTTTCTATTGAAAGAATTATCGCGTAAAATTAACCATTTGTTTGAAAATAGCTATCCTTTAGTTAGAAGATGCAGGGGAATGGGGACTGTGGGACTTTGTGCAGAACAGGATTTGTTGCAGGAATGATGAGTAGGGAGTAATTAGCGGTTTGACTACAGGCCACGAATACTTCGACTTACTTCGGCTTACTTCGGCTTACTTCGGCTGCGCTCAGTAACCATCGCTCAGTAACCATCGCTCAGTAACCGCTGCTCAGTGTCCGAAACCTTAACAAAAGAATATTGTATCAACAAAAAAAACATTCCATGCCTGGCCGAAGTCGATTTTTTATTATCTTTATGCTAAACAAAAAGAATTTCATATGCTCAAGCATTACACAATCCCCATATTTATCCCCGAGCTGGCTTGTCCGCACCAATGTGTGTTTTGCGATCAGCGGAAAATCATTGGGCAGGATAAAGTGCCTGATTTGAAAGAAGTTGATGAAAAAATACGTGCCTATCTCAAAACCATTCCGCCCAAAAGAAGCCGTGTTCAGATAGGATTTTTTGGGGGAAGTTTTACAGGGCTGCCCATGGAGATGCAGGCAAGTTACCTGAAGGTAGCAGCGGCCTACGTGAAAGAAAAAGGTGTGGAAAGTATTCGGCTGAGCACCCGTCCCGACTATATTGACGAAGAAATTCTAAAGCAGCTTAAAAAATATAAGGTAAGAACCATTGAGCTTGGAGCCCAGAGCATGGACGACGAAATCCTTGCCCGCAGCGAACGTGGACATACGGTGGCTCAGATAGAAAAAGCCAGTGCCATGATAAAATCGGGGGGGTTCGATTTGGGCCTTCAAATGATGATTGGCTTGCCTGGCGA
This sequence comes from Draconibacterium orientale, assembly GCA_020718205.1. Lineage (GTDB taxonomy): Bacteria > Bacteroidota > Bacteroidia > Bacteroidales > UBA12170 > UBA12170. The sequence continues at coordinate 9,137 of DYSN01000033.1, read as the reverse complement.
CACCCGCGAAAAAGCATTGTACACCGCTAAAAGAATTGTGGAGCTGGGGGCTTCCAATACCCGTATCTACCCAACCCTTGTCATTAAAGGAACACAACTGGAGCAAATGTACCTCAACGGGCAATATGCACCCATGCTTATGAACGAAGCCATTTTATGGGTGAAAGATATTTATCTGTACTTCGAAGAAACCAATATTCAGATTATCCGCATTGGGCTCCATCCTTCCGAAGAGCTTGATTCTGAGCACTCCTTAGTTGAAGGCCCCTATCATCCGGCTTTCCGCGATTTGGTGATGACCGAAATATGGAAGGAACACCTGTTCGAGAATATAGAGTTCAAGCCCGAAAAAAGCATTATGATTTATGTGCCTTTGGAACAGCTTAACTTTGCCGTTGGGCATCAGTCCATCAACATTCGTTTGCTCGAAAACCATTTCTCATGCGTAAAAATTAAAACCGATGTAAAACTCATTAAACGAGCTTTTTATGTTGATTATTATTGATGCACGCAGCCCCCAAACTGCCCAAAAAAAATTATCGGAGCTGGGAACTGTTTTCCCGCTGGAGACCTCTGGTATTGTGTACGAAAGTATCAACGGGCATCCGGATATTTTTCTTTTTCAATCGGATCGCTTGGTTATTGTGGCGCCCAATGCGCCCAAAGCTCTTTTCGATGTGCTTAAAACCCACGACATCACCTACCTTAAAGGTCGCGAAAAGCTTGATTTCGCCTATCCTGCCACGGCCTGGTACAACGCTGTGGGGACTGCCAAATTCCTTATTCACCGCCTTGGTTACAGCTCCGAATGCATAAAACGTCATCACGAGTTCAAGAAATTTTTGCATGTGCCCCAGGGATATACCCGATGCAATCTGCTGGCCCTCCCCGACGGTAGTTTTATCACCAGCGACCGCGGAATCGAAAAATCGCTGCTCCAATATCAACTCGAAGTTCATTTCTTCAGCCCCGACAAAGTAGTGTTATCGGGCCAGAAACACGGATTCCTCCCCGGAGCCTGTGGCCTTTATCGTGATAAGCTCTACCTCATGGGCAGTTTGGATTTTTATACCGAAGGAGAGAGATTTAGAACTCTGATGAACCGAAAAACAATCGAAATCATCGAATTGTATCAAGGGGTTTTGATGGATACCGGCGGCATTTTTTTTCTGGAGTGCTAACAAATATTCTTTGAATAAATCCCCGGTTTTGAATCCCCAATGAACAGAGCCACATTAAAACGGACTTAACAACAGCTCATTATCATTTAAAATAAACTTGAAAAACTTTTAACACTTTTAAAGTTTCCACTATTTGAGTTTTGTATATTTTTGCCGCCTTAATAAAAAAATAATATAGAAAAAACTGTAACGTTTTTTTATGGCTCTCGTCAATAAAGCTTATTAATAACTGATAAACCAATGAATAATGCATTTTCTGTTCCTTCCTTCCTATGGCATCACGAAATTGGGAGGACTCAGGAAACTAAAAATGTTTACCACACCCTGGAGAGTGATAGAGAAATGCAAAAATACCCAATCATGATAAAGAAAAGTATATATGTTCTTATGTTAATGAGTTCGTTGGTTGCTTGTAAAAGTAGCATTGAGCCCGAAAGCATAGCACTTAAAACCCATCAGGATAGCATAAGCTATATTATTGGTTACGATTATGGCGAAGGAATTGCCGGAAAAGAAATCACCATTTCGGAGCCTGCTTTGATAAAGGGATTGCTCGAAGGGCTTACCGGCAAAGCATCCTTGACCGACAGCACAATTTCATCGTTGGTGGTGAGGTTTCAATCAGAAATAGACAAAAAAGAAGACAGTCTGGCACGTCAGCTGATAGCCCAAAATAAAAAAGAAGGGTTAGATTATCTGGAAAAAAACAGGACTCTTGAAGGAGTTGTTGAATTGGCCAGTGGGCTGCAATACAAATTGATAAAAGAAGGGCAAGGCCGCTCGCCGCTTATCAGCGACAGTGTGAAAATTCACTTCAGAGCTATGTTTCTAAACGGAACCACCTTCGATATGAGCTACGATTCGGGCCCGGCGCAACTCAAGCCGGCTTCGATGATAAAAGGCTTGTCCGAAGGCATCATGCTCTTGAAGCCCGGGAGCATTTGCGAGTTCTACATACCCTGGAACCTGGCCTATGGTGAAGAAAACTTTGCCAATGTTATTCCTGGCGGATCTACCTTGCGCTATCACGTTGAACTCATAGAAATTCTGTAAAAAAATGGAAACACATCTTCAAAACATCATCGAAAAAGTGGGTGCATTGTTTATTCGATACGGGATAAAGAGCGTTACCATGGACGATATTGCCCGTCATCTGGGAATATCGAAAAAGACCATATACACCTACGTGAAGGACAAAAACGAATTGGTTGAAATGGTTGTTAACGAACAGGTGAACAAGCATTTACATGCCAATGCTTTTCCGCCCGACAGCAACATGAATGCTTTGGACGAGCTGCTTTTGGTCTATAAGAATGCGAGAGAAATGCTCATGAACACCAACCCCGGCTATCAGTACGATCTTAAAAAGTACTACCCGAAATTATGTGCAAAATACTCATCATTCAAAAAAGAGCATCTGTTCGAAAAAATAAAAAACAATCTCATCAAAGGGAAGAAGGAAGGGATATATCGTGCTGAGATTAATGAAGATATCATTGCGCATATGCACGCCTCACGAAATTATTATGCCGAAGAAACCTCCCGCGACGAAATGGCTCTCCTGATGACCCCCGAGGCCTTTCGAGAATTGTTCATTTACCACATGCATGCGGTTTTAAATCGCGAGGGGCTGGAATTACTCAATCAGAAGAATTTTTTTCAATTCAATTAGATCAGGAATCACACAATATGTTAAATATCAATATTCGAAATATGAAATTCATTTTTATCCAAAATTTAGTATTGGGGCTTCTATTGGCTGGTTTTGTTCAGGCACAGGCTCCAACTAACGACACCGTCTTTCTAAACCTGGCCGAAGCACAGCAATATGCGTTGAAAAACAATATTGGTACCCGAAACTCGGCACTGGATCTGGAAATAGCTAAAAAGAAAATCTGGGAGACAACAGCCATAGGCTTGCCTCAGATTAATGCTCAAGCCAATTATCAGCATATCTTTAAAGTACCCGAAATGAGCTTCGGCGGAATTACCTATCTGGCTACCGGGCTACCCTCAGGAACCGTTATAACCTCCGATGACATTAACAACGGGAATGTGTATATGGGTTATAAAGCTTTAGACCCCATTAAATTGGGAGTAAAAGACAATGTAACTGTTGATTTTACAGTTTCGCAGTTGCTGTTTAGCGGCGAGTATATTGTGGGATTGCAGGCCAGCAAAGTTTTCTATCTCATGTCCGAACAAAACAAGGAAAAAACCGAGCTCAACCTCAAAGAAGCCATTGCCAACAGCTATGCCATGGCGCTGGTGTTTGAGCAAACCCGCAGTGTTTTGCAGCAATCTCTCATCAATACCCAAAAAACCCTTAACGACATGAAAGCCATGTATGCGCAGGGGCTCATAGAAAATACCGATGTAGATCAGATTGAATTGGTTAGCCTGACGCTGGCCAATGGACTCAGCTCACTCGACAGACAAATTGATGCAACTTACGACCTGCTGAAATATCAGCTTGGAATGCCCTTTAACGAGAAACTGGTGTTGACCGATAACCTCGAAAACATGGCCACCTCCATTCAGTTGGAAGACATTATGAGTAATGAATTTGATATTTCGAAAAATCTCGATTATCAGATTCTGGAGAACAATGAAGTGATTGGCGATTTAAATCTGAAACGCGAAATGAGCACCTATTTGCCCAATATCGCCGCAGTATATCTTCACAATGAAAAACTCTTTAAACCTGATTTAGATTTTTCGCCCCGCGATATTATTCAAATCAGCATGAATGTGCCCATTTTTTCAAGCTTTCAGCGTCATGTAAAAGTTCAGCAACGCCGAATTGAGCTTCAGAAAATTGTGAATACCAAGAATGATGTGGCCAATGGTTTGCAGCTTCAATATATCAATACAAAAAATGAATTGACTACAGCCTACGAAAAATACAATAACGACCGCAAAAACATTGAGCTTACCAAAAGAATCTACGACAAAACCCTAATCAAATTCAACGAAGGTTTGGCGTCGAGTCGCGATATTACCGACAATCTGAATCAATATCTCACCTCACAAAGCAATATGTACAATTCAATTTTAGCGGTGATTTCGGCCAAAAACAAACTTCAGAAACTAAATAATACCTTATAAACCTACGAGTTAAATGCCTTTTTTGTGTGGTGCTATTATCCCCATAAACCAATAGAAATAAGTACATTAAAAGTGAAAAATAAAAAAACAAACAATACACAATGAAAAAATTCAGTAATTCAATAGTTGTTTTGGCCTTGATAGTCGTGGCAGCATCCTGTGGAAAAACCACAGATAAAAATGCCCGTTTGGCCGAATTGAAAAAGCAATATGCCGAAATTGGCAGCGAGATTAAAGCATTGGAAACTGAGCTGCAAGTGGCTGGTGGTCAGGCAAAAGTTAAAGTTACTCCCGTTTCTTCCTCCAGCGCCAAAGCCCGGCCTTTCAACCATTATCTCGAAGTGCAGGGCAAAGTTGACGGAGAAGACAATATCGCCGTTTCGGCTCAAATGCCTGCCGTGGTTACTGCGGTTTATGTGAAAGAGGGCGATGCTGTGCGCAAAGGACAGGTTTTGGCTCAACTCGATAATTCAGTAATGCAGCAGCAATTGGCCACTACTCAGCAACAGCTCGATTTTGCAACCAATATGTTCAATAAGCAAAAAGCCCTTTGGGATCAGCAAATTGGCAGCGAAGTTCAGTACCTCACCTCCAAAAACAATAAAGAAAATCTGGAGAGAGCCATGGCTACTTTAAAAGACCAGATTGAACTCTCCAAAATTAAATCACCCATTACGGGAAGCGTGGAAGAAGTGAACCTGAAAGTTGGCCAAATGGCTCAGCCGGGATTGCCCGCCCTCAGGGTAGTGAACTTTGCCAATGTAAAAGTGGTAGCCGAAATTGCTGAAGCCTATGCTTCAAAAGTAAAACCCGGCAACAACGCGGTTATTTTCTTCCCCGATTTTAACAGCGAGGTAACTTCAACCATCAGATTTACAAGTAAGTATATCAATCCGGTGAATCGTACTTTCCAGTGCGAAGTGCGTTTAGGCCCCAGCGATGTGGAGTACAGAGCCAATATGATGGCTGTGGTTAAAATTAACGATTACAGCAATACGGCAGCTTTCACGGTTCCCATCAACGTTATCAGAGAATCGCAATCGGGTAAATATATCTTTGTGGCCAAAGCAGAAAATGGTCAGCTGGTAGCTCGTCGTCAAATGGTTTCGGTGGGAATGACCTACAATGGAGTTGCCGAAATTACCCAGGGACTTCAGGAAGGCGATCAGGTGATTACCAATGGTTTCAGCAGTTTGCTCGATGGCGAACTCATTGAAAATAAATAAAGTTGAACGTGGTACAACCAATTATTTTACAATATTGATAAACGTCATGAGCGGAAAAAGAATAGGAATAGAAACAGCAAACAGCTCAACACCAGATTGTTTCCATTCTACCCAATCAGCTGTCAAGTGACCCATAAAATTTAAAATCATTACACATGAATATTAATAAGTTCAAAGAATTTTTTGCTACCAGCTGGGCCATTGACAATAGAACCAGTATTTACGTGCTGTCTATTTTTATCTCCCTGCTTGGAATCAGCAGTTATCAGAGTATTCCCAAGGAGCAGTTTCCCGAAATTGTGATTCCTACCATTCTGGTAAATACAGTTTATCCGGGAACTTCACCGGAGGACATAGAAAATTTGGTGACCCGTTCCATCGAAAAACAACTCAAAGGCATCACTGGGGTTAAAAAAATCTCCAGCAACTCACTTCAGGATGTTTCATCCATTGCTGTTGAATTTAATACCGATGTTCCTGTTCCCGAAGCCAAACAAAGGGTGAAGGATGCAGTGGACAAAAGCAAATCGGATTTGCCCAACAATCTGCTCACCGATCCCAATGTTATGGATATCGACTTTTCCGAAATCCCCATTATGTATATCCAAATCTCTGGAAACTACGACTTAGACCAACTCAAGAAATACGCCGAGATGGCTCAGGATCGCATAGAATCGCTTAACGAGATTACCCGGGTCGACATTGTAGGAGCTCTGGAACGCGAAATACAGATTAATGTGGATATGTACAAGGCTCAGGCGGCCAGCATAACCCTCGCCGATATCGACAGGGCCATTGCCTCTGAAAACCTGACGCTTTCTGCCGGAAATATTACCACCTTTGGCATGAAACGCTCCATCAGAGTGGCGGGCGAGTTCACCAATCTCGATATTATTAGAAATATTGTAATAAAATCGGCCAGTGGAGCCCTTGTTTACCTGAGAGATGTAGCCGAAATTAAAGACACTTTTAAGGAGCAAGAGAGTTATTCGCACCTGAATGGAAAAAATGTTATCACCCTCAATGTGGTGAAAAAAAGCGGAAAAAACCTTCTCGAAGCCTCCGATCATATTAAGGAAATATTGAATAACGATTTGATAGGAAAAGAATTTCCATCGGATCTTTTGGTTGATATTTCGGGCGAGCAATCGCGCTTTACCCGCAATACCCTCGAAGAGCTTAACAATACCATTATCATAGGAATGATATTGGTTACACTGGTTCTCATGTTCTTTATGGGATTCACCAACGCGTTTTTTGTGGGGTTGGCTGTTCCGCTTAGCATGGCCATCGCTTTTATGGTGATGCCAGGTCTGGGATTCACCATGAACATGATTGTGATGTTCGGCCTTATTTTTGCCCTGGGAATTGTGGTAGACGATGCCATTGTGGTGATTGAAAATATTCACCGCACCCATCAGCATCAGCCCAATATAGTATTGGCGGCCAAACAGGCAGCAGGCGAAGTATTTTTGCCCATTTTGTCTGGTACGCTAACCACCTTGGCGCCTTTCTTCCCCTTAGCTTTCTGGCCCGGCATTGTGGGCAAGTTCATGTTCTATATTCCGGTAACACTTATCATTACACTGTTTGCCAGTTTATTTGTAGCCTATATAATCAATCCGGTGTTTGCTGTTTCGTTTATGAAGCATGAGTATGATGCCCCCGATATGGCAAAAGTTAAAAAGCGTCGCATGTTCGAAATCATCATTTCTGTAGGTTTGGCAGCAGCTTCGTATATTATCTATGCCATAGGCCATAGCAGTACCGCATTTGGTTTTGGTAATTTCTTTGTGTTTGTGGCCGTTTTGGTGGTGATCTTCCACGCCATTTTAAATCCTTATATTTCGTGGTGGCAAAGTAAAGGATGGCCCCGGTTTGTGAGCATCTACGAAAAACAGCTCCGCTTTTTTATTCATGGCAGAAATCCCTGGTACCTGCTCCTGACAGTTATTCTATTGTTCATCTTTACCATTATTGCCACCGGCATACGGAGCCCCAAGGTTTTATTCTTCCCCGAAAACATGCCCAATAACATCAGCATCAGGGTGCAAATGCCTGTGGGTACCGACCAAAAAGTTACCGATTCGGTGACAAGGATTGTGGAAGAAAGGGTGATGAAAGTGCTGGGGAATAATAACCCCGATGTGGAATCGGTAATCACCAATATTGCGCTCGGTGCTGGCGATGATATGGATTTCAGCCGGAACCTGAGTGCCGAGAAGGGAAAGATTACGGTGAATTTTGTGGAATATAAATACCGCGTGGGAATAAATACCACCGATTATCTCGATAAAATTCGCGAAGAAGTGGTGGGCATACCCGGAGCAGAAATTTCGGTTGATAAAAACAGAGCCGGACCACCTACCGGAAAGCCCATCAATGTGGAAATTACCGGCGAAAATATGGCCGAACTCATTGAAGATGCCGCGGCTTTTGAACGATATCTCGACTCTATTCAAATTCCCGGTGTGGAAGATTTGAAAAGCGATTTTCAAGAAAACAAACCCGAGATTTCTATCAAAATCGACCGCGAAAGAGCCAATCACGAAGGAATAAGCACCGGACAGATAGCCTCTGAAATAAGAACCGCTGTTTTGGGTAAAGAAGTCTCCAAATATAAAATGGACGAAGACGAATACCCCATTAATCTGCGCTATGCCGTTGAAACCCGCGAGAATATCAACAATCTCATCAATCTGAAAATTACCTATCGGGATATGAACTCAGGTATGCTGCGCCAAATTCCATTGTCTTCGGTGGCAACCATCGATTATGTGGATTCATACGGCGGAATCAAACGCCAGAATTTAAAGAGAATTATTACCCTGAGCAGCGGTGTGCTCACCGGATACACAGCCAACGAAATTGTGGCTCAAATAAAGTCTCTCGCAGTTGATTTTCCTCTTCACGAAGGGGTGCAGATTAAACTCACCGGCGAACAGGAAGACCAGGCCGAAACTTCTGCCTTCTTAGGCAAAGCCATGCTCATTGCCATCGGGCTTATTTTCTTTATTCTCATCACCCAGTTCAATTCCATGAGCAAAACACTCATTATTTTAAGCGAGGTTATTTTCAGTGTGATTGGGGTACTACTGGGAATTGTAATATTCAACATGTCCATTTCTATTATCATGACCGGATTGGGCATTGTGGCTCTTGGGGGTATTGTGGTAAGAAACGGAATTCTTATTGTAGAGTTTATTGATACCTTGAAAAACAGAGGATTAAAAACCCGCGAAGCTATTATCCAGGCTGGAAAAACCAGGATTACTCCGGTAATTCTAACAGCTACGGCTACCATTCTTGGGCTTGTTCCTTTGGCTATTGGGTTCAACCTCAACTTTGTTACCATGTTCACCGAGCTTAATCCGCAAATACATATAGGCGGCGACAATGTTATGTTTTGGGGGCCACTATCCTGGACCATCATTTTCGGATTAAGTTTTGCTACTTTCCTCACACTCATTTTTGTTCCGGCCATGTATATTATTGCCTATGAAATGAAAGTGAAAATGAAACGACGCAAATCGAACAAGCTGGCCAAACCTTAACCCTTGAAATAAAAATCGAGTAGGAGGAAAATAAAATAGTTTTCCTCCTATTTTATTTTCCGTCCGCT
>DYSN01000128.1 GCA_020718205.1 Draconibacterium orientale | reverse complement strand
ATTTAATCATTTTTTTTAGCTTAACTAGTGGTCCTAATATTGGGGAGTATTATAATATTTCTAACTTTTATTTTCCATCATAATTCTTTTACTGCCTCAAAAAGTGCCAACACATTCTCAACCGAAGTATCGTCTTGAATGTTATGGGCAGGTGCAATAATATAACTACTGTCTTTCCCAAGCAAACTTGCAATTCGTTTCACTTCAGATTTGATAGTATCAGGTGTTCCGTTTGGTAATAAATCCTGCACACAAACAGCTCCGAAGAAATTAATTTTTCCATCAAAATGTTCGCTTATATATTCTGCATTCATATCTTTAGCAAGTGGCTGCAAGGGATTCAGAAAATCCAACCCTAAATCAATGAATTTAGGAATAATAGGAATTACCGATCCGCAAGTATGCCATGCAATTTTTATATCGGGGTTTGCCTTTCTGAATGCTTTAAACATTTTATCGATACGAGGAGCAAAAAAGCGGTCGAACATTTCCGGACTCATTATCAGACCATTTTGTGAACCAAAATCATCGCCAGCCCAAATCATATCCACGCCACATTCAATAAGTCGCAACCCTGTTTTCATGGAAATATCAGTAATTTTATCCAAAAGCACATCTACATAAGGTTCTTCCATCATCATGTCCATAAGGAATTTTTCGAGCCCTACCATGTACCATGCCATTTCGTAAATAGCACATTCCAAATCGCCGATAATACCAAAATCTTTTCCGTATTTTGCTATTGTTTCCTGTGCAAAACGGAAACGTCCGGGAGCATCTACTTCCGGGAAAGGATAGTTTTCAATATCTTCGACTGTTTGTGCATTTGCCAACGGATGGATGGCAAAATCATCATAAAGTCCGTGGGGTTTAGTGCCAATTCCCCATTCATTTATGGTAATTCCATCTTCCCGAAGAACCGGCTGATTATCGTCAGGGAAACAAGCTGCTACACCAATAGCATCGACGCCTAAACCAGTGAGTAAATCGTTAAATGAAATACGACTTCCCAGCCAAGAAGAAATGGGTTGTTCGTAAGGAACTCCCAAATGGTCGCTTAATCGTTTAGCCAACTGTGGCACCATACTTACATACAAGGGTGGTCGGTCAGTTGGTTTTCCGTGAATTGTATTTACAAAACGTTCTCTGTGTGTCATATACTTAGTTTAATTGAATAATTTAGTTCATTTATAAATGGGAAAGTTGGGTTATAGATTTAATTTACATAAATGCATTATTCTATTTTACAAGTTCTATTTCTTGGTTGATTTCAATTTTTTTCAGGCATTTCAACTTTATTTTTAATTCTCCAGTTATTAAGCATTCGGTGCAATTCAGCAGTTTTAATCTTATCCTTTTCTGAAATATCGTGCAATTCAGAAATATCATTTTTTATATCATACAGCTCATTCTTATGTGTTTCATAATTTTCAATCAATTTATAATCACCGCAACGTACAGCGGCGGATGGTCTTCCTCCTTGATTGGAAAAATGAGGATAATGCCAAAAAAGAGTATCCTGACAAAATTTTGACGTCGTCGGATTCAAAAGGATTGAAACAACGCTTTTTCCTGAAGTAGAATTAGGTATATTTTTTATGTCGACTAATTCACATAAAGTAGGTAGATAATCGATGCTTGAGAAATAATAATCGGAAGTAATTTCCGCATCAATATGCGACTTCCACGATATAATTGTTGGTACGCGGATACCTCCTTCATAAAGGTGTCCTTTCCATTTTTTTAAAGGTGAGTTTGATGTAGGTGTTGGTCCTAATTCGTTCGTCCCAAGCCCTCCATTGTCGGATGCAAAAACAATAATTGTATTTTCAAGTACTCCTTTATCCCGTAAGGTTTTTATAATTTGTCCAACCCCATCATCTAAACTTTCTATCATGGCGGCATAATAGGGATTTCCAACCCCTTCCTTACTATGTTTCCTGATCTCGTACTTTAATAGGTATTTGCTTACCTTTTCAGCCTTTGGAACAATCATCACATGTGGGGCAGAATATGCTAAATACAGAAAAAATGGCTTGTCGTTATTCTTTTTAACAAAGTCAACACCGTATTCAGTCAATTTATCAGTCAAATAATTTGTTCCGTGGTCAATAAATTCATTTTTGTAAGAATCAATTGCGATGGAATAGTTGTAGTAATCCAATTCGTTTTTCACAATCATTCGTGTATAGTCAAAACCTTGTCCCCATGGAGCAACAGAATCGCCGTATCCCAAATGCCATTTTCCCACCATGCCTGTAACGTATCCATTATCTTTCAAAATTTCAGCTATGGTTGTTTCTTTCGATTCTAAATATTGTTTACTTATTGCCGGTAAGATTGTGGAGTTAGGATCAGTTCTGTTACCTCCCAAAAAGTTGGTTAATTTTAGTGTCGCCGGATGTTTCCCTGTAAGAATTGAAGCACGGGTTGGAGAGCTTATTGGTGCAGCTGAATAAGCTTGTGTAAACCGTATGCCGGAGTTTGACAATGAATCAATATGAGGAGTCTCATTGAAAGTGTTTCCGTAGCAAGCTAAATCTTTCCAACCCATATCATCTACAAGAATAAAAACAATATTGGGCTTGAAAGTTGCTTTTTGTGCATTGACATTTATTAATGTCAATGGAAAACAACCATATAAGAAAACTTTATTCATCATAAGATTTTTCTTCAGCATACAGATATACTAAGCTATAATTACAATTTTTATATCTAACAACTTAGCTAATTTTTCAATTTTACTTGCTATATGTCCTATTCCGATAGCACAATGATGAGCGGGACCTTGTTTTGACCATTCGTTCATAAATCTTTTGGCACCTATCGGGAAACGGTATCGACTATTTGTATTCCCAATTTCTAAAATAGGTCCAGAAACAGATTCGCCTTGCGCAACCAATAGAAATACGTCAGTCTTTCCTTCAACTACCGAAAGTAATGTAACCGGTCCGTGTTTTACAGTCATTTGTATAGATAAGCCTTTTCCGGGTTTTCCGTGATAAATGGGTAGTGGTACTAATTTTACCCGACCTTCAGCAATGGCAAAATGTGCAGGACCATCATGTCCAAGCATAACTATATCATCGGTAAAATCCATAAGGTAAAATTCCGAGAAAGAGCCACCAGCACCAAATTCAGCCATGATTTTCATTGCTTGGGCATTTTTTACCTCGCATTCACCTGCAACAGGTATGTTTTTACCTGTCAGCAGAGTATTCCCTGCAATTATTGAGGTCACAATATCTTCATAATCGTTTCCGTATTCACCTTCATAATAGTATGCCATTGAACCAAGATTGTGATTTTCTATCAACTTATCCAATGCCACTGAAGTCTTTGCGGCACGTTTAATTTCAAATTGCTCGCATTCGGGAGTAACATCAAAAGTGCGATTAAATTCTTGAATTTTTGCCTGAACTTGAACTTCTGTTGCTTCATCTCTGTATTTTTTAAGTTCACACATTTCAAGTAATTCGAAATGTGTTCCAAATACAGCTGATTGTTTGGTAATATCAGTATAAACATCTAACATTCCACCATAATAATGACCAAGCACACCCATTCGGTTACTTTTCATAGAGGCAGCCACACGAGCAGCATCTGTCCATGCTTCAATTTCACACCAAGCCTCCTCATCCTGCAAATATCCGGTTACAAATTCATACTGAATGCCTGAACGATTAAATACGCTGGCTATTTCGGGAACAGAACAGGCCTGACAATGTTCTAACCAAATCCCTGTCATTTTACCTCTATCACCGAGCTTATTAAATGTTGTATAATCAAGTTTGGCTACAGGTTGAAGATTGAGAATTATTACAGGAACTTTAAGCTTTTGTGCTATTGGTAAAACTGTAGATGAGAGTGCATAAGTCGAAACGTAAAGAAAAATAATTTCTACGTCTTTCGATTTCAGGAAATCAGCTGCTTCACGTGCTTTTATCGGATTGTCAACCATTCCGGCATCAACTACCTCAACTCCAAATGTGTTTATTCTATTTTTAATTTGGTTCTGATATGCTACCAGATTAGATAATAATCCATCAAACTGAGCCCAATAGGTATCAAGCCCAATCCCGAATAATCCAACTTTTATTTTCATTGTAGTTATTTTTTTACAATTAAAACTCTTACCGGACCAATTAGACCCGATTTCAATAACTTTGAATCTTTGTTGTAATGTTTAAAGGTTGTAAACGTAAACCTACCTGATGTTCGCGCAGTACCCTTTTGTAACCATTCAGGCCATTGACCGTTTACAATTCCATCGTCCGGTTTTTGTTCATCACCAATCAAGCGATTTGGCCACAGATTTGCAACTTCAATATCAATTTTATTTTCGCCGGCATAAACTGCATCGGATATTTTTAACCGAAATGGAGATGCCCAAACCACACCCATATCTTTGCCATTAATCCGCACTCTTGCCATATTATTTACTTCACCTAAATCGATATAAATATCTGACTTTTTATTATCAATAATTTCCTTGGTGATATTGAAAGTGTTTTGATAATTTGCTGTTCCTGAATAATATTTAATATCGTCCTCTGGTCTTAATGTCCAATCTACAAGTTTATCAAAAGTAATGGTTTCATGACCGCCCCATTTTGTGTCGAATGACAGTTTCCATGGCATGCTCAACTCAGATAAAATAAAAGGGTCTGAGAAATTCGTAAAAATATGATTCTTATCTACTTTTGATTTTTCATTTTTGTCGAAAACAATAAAATAGCTTTCGTAGGGTTCAAATTGTAATTGAATTTGAATCTGACCGTTTAGAATTATATAATCAGTAAGTGGACGAATGTCACCTGTCATCGGATTCCACAACTGGGGTGTTCCCTTTTTTACCCTGAATAAACATGTCGAGTTAATACTGTGGTCGGTTTTATTCGAAACGAAATAGACATCACCTGTTTCAATAATTTTGTGGGTATATCGCACCGAACCTGTTGACATAAAATCCTCCTTAACTCGCATTTTACGAAGCAATGAAGCTGTACTATAATAATCCGGATAAAGTTCTGATTGTTTCATTTGACTGAAAGCTCCTCCCCAATAAACTTTTCCTTTGCCTAACTTTCGATATGAAATGTCATCAGGAGCATTTATTCCTCCCCATATCAACTTTGACTTTTCGGCAACTTGCAGGTCGCATTCCGGATAATTTGTCAGACTTGGGGACTTTAGAGGAGGATTACCAATAACAATTGCACCCGCTTTCACCAACAATTCAATTTTGTTTAATAATGTAGGAGTCATTGTTTCTGTTTTAGGTAATACGAGCACACTGTATGTTGCACCTGATGGAAATATAATTTTACCATTAGTTACCGTTGCTTTTAATAATTGAGTAGGAGAACAACCGTCAAAATTAAATTCTTTCCGGTCAGGTAGAAATGCATCTTTTGACTCACCCGGTAACATTTCTTCCTTATCAGTGAAAATTAATGTTTTGTCGGGAATACTTACAGAGGTTAATGCCGAAGTTGGTGCACGGAATACTTGTGGCGCTCCTTCGGGAGTTAAATAAAGTATATCGGCAACAGTTTGTCCTTGTTGCAAAATATACTGGCAACGAGAAACGTATTTGTGGTATCCGTCCGCCATGGACCACCATGTTTGACTACGGTCATGATGTACGCCATACGGTCCCATGGTCATTCCGGGCTTGAGGCTGTCGGGCAAAGATTGATGCTGATACGTGTGATACAGGAACTTGTTAATGCCTGTTGCGAATGCCCAGTCACCTTGATTTTTCATTGAACCCGGATATTGCTTCCATGCGTCTAAATAAGCAGTATATGCTTCGCTTTGAACAATTTTTTTTCCTTCAATATGAGCTATGGAGGCAGCCTGAATACAACTAAAAACAGAGTTAAATCCGTAATCCAGACTCCAAAATTCGCAACTGGGCACATCGGCTACAGCTCCCAACTCCATGTCTGCAGTTGGATTCATGTCGTAAGGTTGAATGGAAAGCCCCATATTATATTTATGTGCGTATTTTTTCAAATGAAGTGCATGATTTTCTACAATAAGTTCTTGCGATGTTTGCCTTAAATCCCACAAGAAACGTTCGCTTTTCTCCATACTCTCAATTATTAATCCTGCATAAACTGGATAAAACGGCAGTGGATTGTAGCCTCTTCGTTTCTCAAATTCTTCACTGAATTTAGATGTCCAGTTTTGTGCTCCCATTTCCCAGCTATCCATGTGGAGCATTTTTAAGCCTCCTTGTAATTCCTTATTTGGAGTGCCAACTTTTTTAAGCAATTTTCCGATGAAATTTGTCAAATGTGCATTTATGGCGGTGGTATCAAACTTATCTGCTTCAAACCCAACACCGGGCAAAGGAGCAGGACGAGTAACTGCACCGTTATTTCTGCTTCCAAAACGCATAATAGTCCAATTACCTTTCGGAACTTTCCATTCCAACGTACCGTCTGTTTTCAGGAAGCGGCTAATGTCAACGATTTTTTCAGGAGCGATAATTGCATCTTTAGATGGTTCATTATAGTTTGCATAAGATGGAATGAAAGGTTTTACACCGGGTTTTGATGTGTAAGGATCTCTATAATATAATGCTTTGTTTAAAACATCGCTAACTTTGAAGTCTCCTGTTGGTGTTGGGAATGCAAGTACTTTAACATCTTCGTAATAATCAAACCATTTTTGTTTGAGTTCAGTAGTAAATGGAGCTTCTCCAAAGTAAGGATTCATAGGTGCAGGTTTGGGAAGACTGATGGCGATGTTCTTATCTCCCGATACCTGAATTGAACTATAAACCAAATGTTTCATTGATTCAGCTCCCGACACCCATGGACCACCGCTCCCTGTCCAGCCCGGACCAGTACCGAGTGAAATTACTATTCCTAAGCGTTCGGCTTCCCGAACAGTATGTTCGAATATATTCTGCCATTCCTCGCTTAAAAAATCGACTTTCCCTCGTGGGATACCAACATTTACTTCTAAAAAAAGCACATGACCAATACCTACTTTTTTCATCGACTCCAAATCGGCAGTTATTGCTTTCTTCGACATATTCCCATCCATAAAGTACCAATAAACGCCGGGACGAGAGGAGTTCGGTGGATTCAGAAAATTATTTTTATAATGACTGAAATTGTTTTCTGCTGCTAATTTTATTAATGAACAGCAAAAAATTATTGACCATAAGGTTAGAATCTTAATTTTTTTCATCCTTGATTTTTACGTTTATAAATTTTGCTTTTGCACAATTAATTTTTGCGTTTTGAAAGGCGTATTACCAGTTAATTTGATAAAGTATATCCCCTTCTGAAGGTTTAAATCAATTGTTTTCTCTCCAATAAATCTCAAGTTATTGGTATAAACCACTCTTCCTTGCAAATCGGTTATTTTCACAGATTCTACATTATAACTATCACTGTTAATTGTCAGCTTGTCGTTTGCAGGATTTGGATAAACACTAAAGTTTGATGTCCTCATATCGTTAATTCCATTCGGATTTATGAGAGGAAAGAGTTGACTTTGAGGCACAACTTCTTTGGAATTAGATGCCGAACTCCATTCAAGTTTTATATAAGCATCGCCTGATTTTTCGGCAAAGTCAACTTTTATTGGAACTTTTTGACCTGCTGTCATCTCTACCGTTCCTGTAACGGTAGTACCACTGTATGATGAGTTCCAAGCATCCACTATTAGTTGGTTGTTAATCCAAACCCGTCCCAAATCATTAATTGTCAGGTAGAAGGTGTAGGTTTCAGTATAAAGAGACTGAACCTGTCCTTGCCAACGGATATTCCAAAAATCATTGCTAACACTACAACCGGGGCTAACGTCAGCCCAAGTATGATTAATTTCAGTATCAATTTCGGAACAAATCGAGTCTTTGAACCACGTTCTACCTCCAACCGGAGCCGACCATATACTTTTATTTAATCCTGTCCCGTTTCCAGGGTAAACCACATCTTTCTCTGTAAAAGTAATTTTATCTAATTTAAAATTATCCGAAGCATTCTTCACGAGAAATTTAAGTATGTGTTTTCCTGCTGCAAGTTGTATATCCAAAATTTTGCTTGCCCATGTTGTAAGTCCACCCGAAGAAGGGAAAGTAATAACTCCCGATTTATCGACTCCATCTACATACATAATGGCTTCCTTTCCATTTTCATCGGCAGAGTAATTAATGCTCGCAGAAAATTTACCAATTGCTTTAATATCAACTGTATAGGCAAGCCATTCACCTGAATTAATCCAATTAATGTTGTATCCTCCATCGGTTTTTGATTCAATATCTACCGATTCAGTTGGGCGGTATGCTCCACCCGTATTACCAATTGTTGCATCTGCATAAGCTAAGCCTGCACCTCCATTATCAAAATCTTCAAATTCAACTATGCCCGGAATTTCCTGTGACTTAAATGCTGTTTGAGGAATAGTTTCACTTTTTGAAGAACTGAAATTGAAATTGAAACGACGATCGGGAGCAGATTCTCCTTCGGTGAAGAAACTTGCTATATCATTTAATTTTTGTGTATTATCTGCCCAATGAAAGTAAAACTCAGGGACATTGTTCTCCATCATTACAGCAGCTCTTGGTAAGCTTAACTGTAGTTCATTTCCTGCCATTTTATATGGAATTGTGATTTCATTTGTCCATGTCTTACCATCCCATTTTTTAAGGGTAGTTTCAGTAGCCGAAATTACAGTAGTATTCACAACATAATCATATCCTTCCCAGCCTGTTCCTTTGTTTCTATCAGCATCTATGTATAGCAGCATCCTATTGGTATCGCTATAAGCAGTAAGATTTTGTGCTGTTTTTGCATATAAATAGACATTGCTATTATCGTAAGTAGCTCTTGATTCGATGATATCATTTCGTCCCGTATTGTTTACGAAAGTAACAGCAGGGTCATATCCTCTGAAGTTGCGGTGCATTGTATCGCCCAACGGATCTTTAAACACCGGACTGATATTAGTCCATTGTGAAAAATCACCATCAATATCTATTGTAGTAGGGGTTGAGAATACTTGTGGAGCAGCCATTCCCTTGAATTTACGGATATTAGCTATGAGTTGATAATAATAGTTATCGGTATGTCCACCTTTCATGGGTACCATATCCCGATTGAATTCTTCGGTAAATGCATCTACAAAATAGGAATCCCCATTTTTAATTGGTCTTCCGGCATAAATTCCATCACCTTGATCCCAAATAAATCGAGACGCAAACCATTCATTCCATTGTGTAACCATTATTACTTTTGGATCAACTTCTAATGCCCTTGTCCATTGTTCGGCAAAATGAAGTCCTTGTCCTGTAAAATCAGTCACATATTGGTTATTTACCAAAGGTTGAGAATTATTGTGGTAGCTACTTCCCATTGTTCTGGTAGGGTGTGAAGCAACTGAAACTACTATTTGCTCCGGAACTGTAGGGTCAGTACTCCAACCATAATCTTGTGGATAAGTATCTAACCATTGCCAATGATTAGGTTTGTTTTTGGTGTCAGTCCAAGCCCAGCTGTATTTAATTGTAAAAAAGTTCTTTACTTCTGCACGTAAATCAGGATCATCGGCAATACCTAAAATTAATGGTTTTCCTTCCCATTTAAACCAAAGGTCATCGAACAACGAAAAGGCATAAAATTCATCATAAAGTTTGTTCATGGTTTTTCCACTAAATGAATTTGTCGTAAAAATGATCTGTGGCGTATTAATACCTTCTTTGCGCATTTGCATTGAAACCTGACAAAGGGTTTTTACAGTTTCAAGGTAAGTAAAACTATTTGTTGCATCAATGTATATA
>DYSN01000290.1 GCA_020718205.1 Draconibacterium orientale | reverse complement strand
CGCTTGCTTGCCGCTGCTTGCGGTAATCTTGCTATCACTAGACGCGACTTAACCTCAGCAATTCCCGCCGTATCCATACTATTTTTGTAAACATCTAATTATCTCAGTTTTTTTATAAATTTATTTTTATAGACATACAAATCCTTCCTGCCATACTGACAAGATACTGAGATGGAGAATATTATCTTACACACTAAAATTGACCCAGCTTAAAATATCTTAAGTATATTCACTGTTATGAAGAGTCCGGGGCAAGCTCACCGCCACCCCATTCAAAAATAATTGCCATCCATAAATCCATCCAACATTTTATATAAAAACTACGGAACAATCCGCGCATCTCCTCCCACAACGCCATGCGTGAAGAAAACTTCTTACGCGCTTCCCTGAATAACACGCATACATGCTCCTGCATTTGGTCTATTAAGAATGCCAGCATCATGAGATTAGCAAATACCGTGGCTAAATACTTTTTCCCATGACCATAATTATGCTCAAGGTTATAACCAAGGTTTTTTAGTGTGTTGAAGGTTTCATTTTCTACCTTCCAGCGGCTACGACCCGCTCGTACTATCGCGCTGACGTTCTCCTTCGTCAGTTCGATGTCTGTTATCCACTGATGATTGTATATCTGTATATCGTTTTTTACCTCCCAATAATCAAGATAATTTACCAGTATGTCCGGGTGTGACTTGTTCAATGGCACACAATTTATGAAGCGAAATCCACGGGTTATGCCGTCTTCACCCGTTACCTCGAACTCCGTTACTTTACCTGCCAGATACCTCTTTTGCACCTCTTCGTACAACGACACCTGGTCATCCGCAATCACTGTTATAATATATGAATATCCAAGATTTATTATCATTCTGATATTTGGCCCGTCAGCGCCTATGGCATCCTGCAATATAATAAATTTTATCTCCGGCATAGATTCATGTATCGATGGCAATAATCTTTTAGCCGCATTACTCTCGCAATCATTCTTATTTGAACCATCCTGGTGAGTAATCGCTTCAGGATATAACGGGATAACCTGCTTTTTATCTGGGTGAACTATCACTGCACCTAACATTTGATGATAATATTCAATCTTTCCATTTTTATACACTTTCTTGCAACACTCAGGGCAATGTATTTTCCCAGAACAGAAATGCCCAGTGCCATCTACGCTCAATAGATAACTATTATTTAAATAGGCGAATTCTTGCAATGCTTGCGCATGGTGGGCTTGTCTGACAATTTCTATAAATATAGGCCGCAGATAATTTGGCTCCACTTCGTCACAAACCTCGCGTAAAGTGCTGTCGCACGGGGCGTTATGCACTCCGTATAGTGTGCGCAAATTATATCTTATACGAGTTTTATCCTTGTTTTTATCAAATTGCAGCAAAGATGGATACTTTAATCCAAACACTGCCAACCCGGACATCAGGACGTTAGTCATTGAATATTCACAGAATCCCGCCCTATAATCGGGGACATTTGCCATTTTTACACGGGCAATTTTTAGCAACCCTTCAATCGAAAGGCTCTCATGGAATTTCAAATTTTCACGACTTGGCATAGGGGGGATTTTGCGTCTCATAACCTAGCTCCGTACTCATCTATTTGGCGGAAACGCCTCTATTTTAGCCCCAAACTGGAGCCGGCGGGAATTGCTGACCCATTCCCGAAACACCAGGAATAATTAATAACACAATGTAACAGATTAACTTT
>DYSN01000289.1 GCA_020718205.1 Draconibacterium orientale | reverse complement strand
TCTTGTTCAAAATCAATCGAAAACGGATTTTTATGTCCATAGGCATTGTATACTGAAAAATTCAGACTGCTTTCGAAGTTCTTTCGTTTTTTCAGGTACCACGTTGCACTTACATCTAAGCGATGATAATCGGGCATACGGTAGCCGTTTCGTTCGGTGTAATAATATTGTGTAACACCATTCAGTAGGTATTTTCCGCTCGGAAATGTAACTGCATTGCCCGTGTTGTACACCCACGAAGCCGACAGCGACCACTTTTTTGTTAAATCGTAAATTGCTACCACCGACACATCGTGTGTAATATCCTGACGGGCAGGATACCAATTGTTACTGTTAATGCCATCAATCAGTCGTTCGGTGCGCGACCATGTATAGCCAATCCATCCGGTAAGTTTACCATATTTCTTTTTCAGCATCAACTCTACGCCATAAGCCCTGCCTTTTCCGAAAAGTAATTCTCCCTCAATTTTATCATTTGCATTTATGTTAGCACCATTGCGTAAATCAATTTGGTTTTGCATCCATCGGTAATAAGTTTCGGCACTCAATTGGTACTGGTCTTTGGCAAAGTTGGTGAAATAGCCCACTGCCGCTTGGTCGCCAATTTCGGGTTTTACATTGTTGCTCGACGAAATCCAGATATCGGTAGGAGTAGAGGAAGTTGAATTTGAAATGAGATGAAGATTTTGCGTGTTGCGCGTGTAACTTGCTTTCAGCGAATTGCTTTCGTTTACGATATAGGCAATATTCAAGCGCGGTTCAAGGTTGTAATACGATTTTACTATCTCGCCACTTTTATAGGTTTTGGTCGAAGTTGTTTCACCGTTTTCATAACTATAAAAATCGCCCGGTCCAAAAAGATGGTAAGCTGCAAAACGCAATCCATAATTGATATTCAAATTGTAAGTTGGTTTCCATACATTGCTGATGTACAAACCATTATCCATAGCATGTTTCTGCTGAATAGTAACCGGATTAATTTGCGACTTGTCGGTAAGCTCCAATTGTCCGGGTACGATATTGTGTAGAATAGAATTTAATCCAAACGAAAGCGTATTTTTGCTATTTATAAAAAACTGAAATTCCTGTTTTAAATTCCAATTTCGGATAATCGATGTAAGACTAAAACCTGCATCCTGCTCAATATTAATTTTATAGCTATAATCCGAATAGATAATAGATGTATTACTAAACAAGCGTTCGCTCCAAATATGATTCCAGCGCAGTGTGCCTGTAATGTTTCCCCAATCGATGCCAAAACGCTCCTGAAATTTGAAAACATCGCGCCCAAAATAACCCGAGACATAGAGCCTGTTTCGATCGTCGATGGTGTAATTCAGTTTGGCATTTAGGTCGTAAAAGTAAAGTTGATTTCCATTTATAAGTGTGTCGGGCGACAGTTTCAGAAACAAATCGGCATACGTACGGCGCGCCGAAACGAGAAACGAACTTTTCCCTTTTTCGATAGGTCCTTCGGCATTTAGGCGCGACGAAATAAGCCCTATACCTCCCCCCACATGGTATTTTTGATTATTTCCTTCGTTCATTTTTATATCCAGAACGCTCGATATACGACCACCATATTCTGCCGGTGCAGTGCCTTTAAACATTTGAATATCTTTAATGGCGTCGCTATTGAAGGTTGAGAAAAACCCTAACAAATGATCAGCATTGTACACTGTAGCCTCGTCTAACAAAATCAGGTTTTGCGAGTTACTGCCGC
>DYSN01000288.1 GCA_020718205.1 Draconibacterium orientale | reverse complement strand
GGCTTTTTGTGGAAAATAGTATTTTTCAAATAAGAAGCCCTTTCGGTCGCTTCTTTTTTTATTTTTTTTATTTCTTTTTTTATGTCAACACTCCAAGACTCAGAACTCAAACGAAGGCATTCTGCCAGCCACATCATGACGGCTGCAGTGAAAATGCTCTATCCCAATATATTTTTAGGAGTTGGTCCGTGGACCGACGAAGGATTCTATCAAGATTTTGATTTTCGAGGAGAAAGTCTTTCTTCTGATCAGTTTAAAGAAATCGAAAAGAAAATGCGATGGATCGTCAATAAAAATTTCAAAATAGAAAAACAATTGGTTTCGGCAGAAAAAGCTTTTGAAATTTTTGCAGGAGATCCCTTCAAAAAAGAACTCATTGAGGGTATTTCAGAAAAAGGCGAAGAAGTTTCGATGTATACTTTTGCAGATGATTCTGGAAAGGTGTTTTATTATGATCTTTGTGTGGGACCTCATTTAGAAAGCACTGGAGAACTCGGAGTCTTTAAACTGACAAAACTTTCAGCGGCATATTGGAGAGGAGATGCAAAAAATGCCAGTCTTACACGGATTTACGGAGTGACCTTTGAAAACCAAGAAGAACTCGATGCGTATATATTGCAACGAGAAGAAGCCAAAAAACGAGATCATCGAGTGTTGGGACAACAATTAGAGCTGTATACCATTTCACCAGAAGTAGGAATGGGGCTTCCTTTGTATCTTCCCAAAGGAGGGAAACTCCGAAACACGCTCGAAAAATATATGCAACAAGAAGCAGAAAAAGCGGGGTATCAATATGTATACACTCCTCATATTGGAAAATCTGATCTCTTCGCTCGATCTGGACACTTGGCACACTATCGAGATGGAATGTTTGCGCCCATCAATATGACCAACCTGAATGGAGAAGGAGAAGTGGATGGAAAGGTAGAGCAGTTTTATCTGAAACCCATGAACTGCCCAATGCATCATATGATTTATCTCAATAAACCGAGATCATATCGAGAACTTCCCTATCGTCTTTTTGAATATGGAACAGTGTATCGATATGAAGATTCTGGAGCATTAAGCGGACTTATTCGAGTGAGAGGATTTACACAAAATGATGCCCATGTCTATTGTATGCCATCACAACTCAAAGAAGTGATTGGCGAAGCACTTGATAGATTTACTCGGGCATACACCGATTTGGGAATTCGGGATTATAAAATTCGGTTTTCGTTGCCCGATTTTGAAAATGATGCAGAAAAATATGGAGAAGAAACGCAGGAGTGGATAGATAGTATTTCTTCCATGAAAAACGCCCTTGATGCACTTGGTGTAAACTATTACGAAGCCCCAGGAGAAGCTGCGTTTTATGGGCCAAAAATTGATATTCAGGTGAAAAATGTAAATGGAAAAGAAGATTCCCTTTCCACCATTCAAGTGGATTATTCCATTGCTCCAAAATTTGGAATTACCTACAAAGACAGTGACGGAACCGATAAAACACCAGCAATTATTCATATGGCTCTTATGGGATCTGTTGATCGATTTATGGCGTTTATGACCGAAATGAATGCAGGAAAATTCCCGTTTTGGATTGCTCCAGAACAGATTAGAATTTTGGCAGTAAACGACAATGTTTCGGCATATATCGAGCAAGTGAAAGCCGTTTTGCGAGATACGGTTCTTATGAAACCGCTGAAATATAATGAGATTCGGTTTTCGGTGGACGAACGAAATGAATCCCT
>DYSN01000032.1:12409-33676 GCA_020718205.1 Draconibacterium orientale | reverse complement strand
TATTATTCGGGGGTGATCCTTTCCCGAGTGAAATAATTAGATTTCGTTTTCTTTTTCCCGTTCATCTCGGCTACGCTCGATGACCGGAGATTCCCATCCCGGTCTTCGAGCGAAGTCGAGAAGCCGACCTTCATTAACAGTACTTCCAAAATAACCAAAAGCCGGCCTTCTGCACAGAAAGCCGGCTTTTGCTTTGGAATATTCTTTTAGTTCTTAAGAATTTTGCGGGTTAGGGTCGATGTTCCGTCTGTAATATGGAATGTATAGTAACCATTGGTCAAATGAGCCACATCGATGGTGGTGTTGCCTGTCAGATTCCAGGTACCCACTTTCCGGCCAGCCAAATCGTAGGCCACCATTTCCTTTACCGATGACGATACTTTTTCAAAAACAACCTGCAAATCGTTATTTACCGGATTGGGACCAATTACCACACCCATTTCGTTGCGTAGCTCACTGGTTCCCACAAATACCGAACCTACCTTATTGATAATCCAGTTGTTGGGGTCCACCTGAAGCAAGATGATGGGGCTGGTGATTTCGGTTTGAACATGAGTTATATTTCCGGTGATATTCACACGCAAACTGGTGTCGGCGCCTCCGCCAAAATTCAGTTTTATTTCAACAGGCAAATCGAAGAATGGCGTGATTAAAGGCATGGATGCTGTTTGGGTAACTGTAAAATACAGACCCACATCGTTGTATGAGTATTCTACGCTGTAGGTAGGATATCCCTGGCCAAAATACCATTGGTCGAAATAGCCGTCCAATTCCATTCCTGTGAAGGCTTGCATGCTGTTTTTATAATCGATTCCGGTGGCTATGCTGTCGGAAAACTCCTCGGTGTAGTTTCTCATCCCCCCAAAAAACAGGCTGTCGTTGTTAATGAGCCAGCGCAGCTGATGGAGAATGGCAGCTCCTTTGTTGTAAGTGAGTCGTCCATCGAAAATGCGCCACTCGTTGCCATAATAAACTTCATCCACAGGCACATATACACTTCCGCCAGGCGATGAAACCACACTGTTCATTACTCCTGACATCCAGCTGTTGGCGGTTGATTGGCTATTGAGATACTGGTTGCCCACATATTCCGAATAGCTGGCAAAGCCTTCGTTAATCCAGATATCGCTCCAGGTGGCGCAGGTAATATTGTCGCCATACCACATATGACCCATCTCGTGAATATTCAAATCGAAGTTGAACCCGCCAATGGTGGTCATGGTTTGATGTTCCATTCCTCCGCCAATCTCGGCCAGACAATTTCCATATTTTTCTTCGTGGAAAGGATAAAGCCCCCATTTGTCGCTGAGTAATTCCAGCATATCGGCACTGCGATTGATATTGGTGATATTGTTGGGTAGGCAGTTTGGATGGTCGTAGATAAAGTTTTGAATCAATACCGAGTCGCCATTGAGTTCGGCGGGTTTTGCATAAATATTATATTCCTGGTAGTCGGAAACCGAGAAGGAAAGCAAATAGAACGAAATGGGGTAACGGGTTTCCCACTTATAGGTTTTTGTGCCGTTGCCATTGTCCACCACATCCGTAAGCAAACCATTGGAACCCACCATTTCAGTATCAATACAGGTATAGTACTGATATACAGAGTCTATTTTGTCTTCGAGACTCTGACGCACGGGAAACCAATCGCGGGCAGAAAAGGGTTCGGACAAAGTCCAGGTTACGCTTTTGCCGTAGGAATTGTTGTAATCGGAAGTGATTCCGCTAAAAAATCCCCCCGATGAAGCAGCACCATGATAGTAGGTGATGAGTGAGAAAGCATCGCCTTCCATCATTTCATCAACAATTAGAAAAAGCTCCGAGTTTTGAAAAACCGGCTCCACCAATTGGCCGTTGAAGGTCATGGAGTCTAAGGTAAGAGTTTGGTTGAGTTCCAGATAAATGGTATCGAGCGTAGGGCTTAAAACAATGGCATCCATTCTGCTGGAGCCTTCCACAAAGGTCGAGGTGCTCTCCACAGTTAGATTGAGATGCAAAAAATTCATGTGATACTTGTCGGAAACCAGACTAATATCGGCAGTGTTTTTAAAACTATCCTCAAACCGGTGCTGATGACTGCATTTGCCATCAATATTGTGGATGTGAGGCGATTGTGCAAACGAAAGCCAGGTTAAGCTTGCAAATAGCATGAGTAATGATTTTTTCATGAGCTTGTGTTTTTTTACAAAAGTAATATAAAATGGTGGCTTACAATTGATAAAAAAGTGATAATGTGATGAATGAATTGGGGTATGCGGAATTGGAATTGGGCATATGATTGTTGGATTTATTTCTACCAAACCGAAATCGCCGGCGTGGTTTATCGGGGGAAGATAATTGTGAGCAACTAAAGCGTTTAGTGCCTTTCAAACTCGTTGAATGCTTTTTAATAGTCATGCTTCTTTGCACAGCGGATGAATGGGTTTGTTTGATTGGATTCTTCCGGTTTCTCATAATATCAAATGGCTAATGATTAGAAACCGATGCGTTCTGTGTCAGGAAATCTTTCTAAGATTGAGCAAAGGGAAAATTATTATTCAATAGAAATCAATTTTTCGAGCGATTTTTTACTTTTGCAAACAGAAAACAAAATATGTGTTATGAGAAAATTATTATCAATCATCGTTTTAAGTTTAACGACCTTAGTGGTTTATTCGCAAACCGATAGTACTAAATACTGGACAAGTCTGGGCGATTTCTCTGTGAATTTCAATCAGGTAAGTTTCACCAACTGGGCTGCAGGGGGCGATAACTCCGTTTCGGGGGTGACCCTCACCAACTACGATTTAACCTATGCCAAAGGCAAAAACTCCTGGAAAAACAAAATCATTCTGGGTTATGGTATGCAATATCTCAACGAAGACTATAAAAAGACTGAAGACAAAATCGACCTGAGCAGCATTTATGGTCATGGATTAACCAACAAGATCGACATCAGCTTTTTAGCGTCGCTAAAATCCCAGTTTGCTGAGGGTTTCGATAAGGACAACGACTCGGTGGCTATTTCTAAATTCATGGCTCCGGGTTATATTTCTGCCGGTCTTGGTTTCAACTACAAACCCACCGGCAATTTCTCGTTGTTCCTAAGTGCGGCCACAGCCCAGTGGGTTATTGTGAACGACCAGCGCCTTGCCGATTTGGGAAGCTTTGGGGTGGCTCCCGCCGAATTTGATGCCAACGGGGTTAAAATTAAAGACGGAGAAAATGTAAAATTTCAGTTTGGAGCCTCGCTTAAGGCTAGTTTTAAACGCGATATAGCCAAAAATGTGAATCTGGAAACTACCCTGGAGCTTTTCAGCGATTATCTGGACAATCCGCAGAATATTGATGTGCGCTGGGATGTGATTCTGGGAATGACTGTGAACAAATGGCTGTCGGCCAAAATTACCACCAACCTCATTTACGACAACAACATAACCATCAACGACAAGAATGGAATCGCCCTGGGCCCCAGAACCCAATTCAAAGAAATGTTTGGTTTGGGATTTGGATTTAAATTCTAAACAGCCGAATAAAATCAATAAAAAAACGGTTTTGAATTCTTAGTTCAAAATCGTTTTTTTGTACCCTGAAAATATTTTTCTCCACCCCCTAATAAATCAGACAATTGACCGATACCATTTCACAAGATACCCTGTTTTTTCGCCCCGATTCGGTGGGTTTGATTCCCGACTCCATTTTTCCGGGACTCGATACCCTGGTTTTTGAACAGGATACCATTGAAATTGACTCGGTGGCACTGGCCCGCTGGAGAAACTCCTTAGAACCCCAAATTATTACCTACTTTCAAAAAGATAAGGTTTTTGGAACTCTTAAAAACAAAGAACTCAAAAAAACCGATACCTATAATACCGATTGGCTCACCATCGGCTTCCTGGGTATTTTTGTTTATCTGGTGATTGTCAGGATTTTATACTCCTTCGACATCTGGGATATTTTCAGGGGGATTTTAAAAATTGATATTCTGGATCAGGTGGGATTCGAGAAACAAACTGAAAGTTTAGCCTATGCCCTGTCACCCATTTCCGCCGGCGTCTATGGCTTCTATCTTTACTATTTCATGTCGCCCCAGCTGGCCTATCTTAAAACCGATTTTCTCTTCTTTTTCTTTGCCATCGGACTCAGCCTGCTTTTTCTGCTAAAATCGTATTTCGAAAAAATAATTGCGCTCATCTTTCAAACCACCGATACTTTTAAGGCCTACTACCTCGATCATTTGCTCATTCTGGGCATTGCTAGCCTATTGCAATTGCCCTTCATTATTGTGTTTTTCTACACCGAATTGCTGGGTTTTTTCTGGATTGGACTGAGCATTTTGGGGCTGTTTTGGGTGCTGCGAATTTTTCGGGGTTTTATTATTGGATTAAAGAAAACTACCTATTCGAGTTTGTATATTATTTTATACCTTTGCAGCCTCGAAATTTTACCTATTGCTCTGGTAATAAAATATATCCTGAACAATCAGTAAATTATATAAGTAACACGAAAAATTAATGGGCTTGAAAATAAAAAATGTGCTGATATCGCAGCCAAAACCTGCAGAAGCTGAAAAATCTCCGTATTATCTTTTGGCCAAAAAGCATAAGGTAAATATCGATTTCAGGAAATTTATTTCTATCGAAGGAGTGACTGCCGTGGATTTCAGGAAAGACAAAGTTTCTATTCTCGATCATCCCAGCGTAATATTTACCAGCCGCAATGCCGTGGATCATTATTTTAGAATGGCCAAAGATATGCGACTGGACATTCCTGATACCATGAAATATTTTTGCGTTTCCGAGGCAATCGCCTTTTACCTGCAGAAATATGTCACATACCGCAAAAGAAAGATTTTCTATGGCCGCGGCACCTTTCCCGGACTCATAGAAATTCTTCAAAAACACAAAACCGAAACCTTTCTTCTCCCTTGCTCCGATGTGGGAAAACTCGATTTGTCGACCCTGCTCGACGAAAGCGAAATAAAGTACACCAAGGCCGTAATGTATAAAACCGTGGCCAGTAACCTTTCGGATATCGAAATAAAAAACTATGAAATGCTGATTTTTTTCAGCCCCGCCGGAGTGGAATCGCTGTTGTCGAATTTCCCCGATTTCGTTCAGGGAAATACCATCATTGCAGGCTTTGGACCCACCACCACCCTCGCGGTTGAAGACTTAGGACTGAGGTTAGATATTATAGCTCCTACCAAAACATCTCCATCAATGACTATGGCCATTGAGGAGTTTTTTCAAAAAAACAGTTAATCAAAGTATCTCCCATGCGTTTTACTTTGAATCGATCGGAAAGCCTGAAAAGCCATAAGCTTATCAGGCTTTTGTTCGATCAGGGGCAGTCGGAATTTGTGTATCCATTCAAAATGCTTTATCTGGAACCCGATGCCAGCACCGCTTCCCCAATCTCGTTCATCATCAGCGTGAGCAAACGAAAATATAAAACGGCTGTTTGTCGAAACCATATCAAACGTCTGTTCAGAGAGTCGTACCGCAAACAAAAACATCCGCTGCAACAGTGGCTCCTAGAAAACCACAAGACCCTGGCTCTGGCTTTTATTTTTGTGGGCGATAAATCCATGGAACAACAAGCCATGGAAGACAGGCTCAAACTGGGACTTCAGCATTTACTCAACAAATTGCAGGCCGCTGCTAAACCCCTTTAACACACCGCCTATTTTTTCTTTAAGGGGTTGATAACTAAGACATCATTTCCTTCAATTTCTTTATCTATCTTTGTGGGTCAACATTCGGAGGATTATATGTATATTATTGACGAAGAAAGTGAAAAGCAGGAAATTATAAAACTCTACCGAAAATTGCTGAGGCTGCGCCTTACTAAAAAAGACGACAAAAGCGACGCAAAAATTATTCGAAAAGCGTTTAATGTGGCCAACGAAGCCCATAAAGGTATGCGGCGCAAAAGCGGCGAACCTTTTATTTTGCATCCCCTGAATGTGGCGCTCATTTGCGTAGAACAGCTGGGGCTCGGCACCAAAAGCATTGTGAGCGCCCTGCTTCACGATGTGGTGGAAGATACTGACTATACCATTGAAGATGTGCGTGCTCTATTTGGCGAAAAAGTTGCGGTAATTGTCAGCGGACTCACCAAAATCAAAGGCATGCTCTCCAAAAGTCAGGTGGAATCGGAGCAAGCTGAAAACTTTAAACGTCTCATTCTCACTCTCTCCGAAGATGTTCGCGTAATACTGATAAAAATGGCCGACCGCCTACACAATATGCGCACGCTCGATTCCATGATCCGCGAAAAACAGCTTAAAATTGCCTCCGAAACCACGTATATTTTTGCCCCCCTGGCCCACCGTCTGGGTTTATATGCTATAAAAACCGAACTCGAAGACCTCTCCTTTAAATATACCGATCTATCGGCCTACCAAATGATTGTGGACAACCTGAAGGAAACCGAAGAAGAACGTAAAAAATTCATCAAGTCGTTCCTGATGCCCATCAAAATAGGTCTCAATCAGGCCAATCACGACTACAAAATTCTCTACCGCGAAAAATCTGCCTATTCCATCTGGGAAAAAATGCAGGCAAAAAAGGTGCCGTTCAGCGAGATATACGATATTTTTGCCATTCGTGTCATCATCAACTCCAAACCCGAAAACGAGAAAAAAGACTGCCTGATGGTCTATTCCATCATCACCGATTATTACCTGCCCAACGAAGACCGTTTCCGCGACTGGATTTCGACCCCCAAAGAAAATGGCTACGAATCGCTCCACACCACCGTGATGAGCAAAACGGGCAAATGGGTCGAAGTGCAAATACGAACCACCCGCATGGACGAGATTGCGGATAAAGGCTACGCAGCACACTGGAAATACAAATCCGACACATCGAAGGTGGAAAGTGGTCTCGACGAGTGGCTGGAAAAAGTGCGCGAAATGCTTTTGAAAAAAGATGTGGATGCCATGGATTTTATATCGGAGTTCAAGCTCAATCTGTTTGCCAAGGAAATCATGGTGTTTTCGCCCAAAGGCGATAAGTATAAACTTCCGCAGGACAGCACCCCCATCGATTTTGCCTACTCGCTGCACTCCGACATTGGAAATAAATGTATGGCCGCCGAAGTAAACGGAAAAATTACCTCCCTCAACCATAAACTCAAGCCCGGCGACAGCGTTAAAATCATCAGTTCCGACAATCACTCACCCCAGGAAATATGGCTCGATTGGGTGATTACTCCAAAAGCCCGGAATCAAATAAAATATGCTCTCAAAGACCTGAAGAAAATGAACCGCGCTGCCGGTGAAGAAAAAATAAGAGAGTATTTTAAAAAATTCAACCAGGAATTTAATCCCGAGAACCTGCAAAAACTCATGAAGTGTCTGGGTTGCCAGTCGGAACTCAATTTCTACCACAATGCCTTCACCGGAAAACTCACCGAGGCCGACATCAAACAATGCCTCATCAAAAACGAGAAGCCATTGTGGAAAAGGGTGATTCCCTCGTTCCTGCTCAGCAAATCAACCGACCCACAAACTCTGGAGCAAACCATTGCCGATGCCATAAAAAAGAACCCCGAGAAACTGCTTTTGGATAAAAATGCCGAAGGAAGCGACCTGAAATACGAGATTGCATCGTGCTGCAACCCCATTCCGGGCGACGATGTGATAGGCATTAACATGAAAGGTAAACCCATAGAAATTCACCGAACCAATTGCCCCGAAGCCATTGGACTCATGTCGACCTTTGGAAAACAAATCATTAAAGCCAAATGGAATTTTGGCGAGCGGGTGGGATTTTTAGCCGGAATTCACATCACCGGAACCGATACCCTGGGGTTGGTAAATAATATAACCAACGTAATATCTGATAATTACGGAATCAATATGCGCACCATTCACTTTACCACCAGCGGCAATTTTGCCGAAGGAACCATCACCCTCTATGTGAACGACACCAAAAGCCTGAACAAACTCATGCAAAATATTAAACAAATCAGGGGAGTGGACAAGGTAGAGCGGATTGATAGTATTCAGGAGTATCATTAAAGCTTGACTTATAATCCCCAATAATTTTGGCAATCAAATGCCTGAATCGTCAAAGTTTGCCATTATTCTGCTATTTTTGGTAAAAAATTAGACTTATGGAAGCATTAGATTTAGTGATAAAAACCCTTGATACAAGTGAAAAACCCCTGCGCCCCGGCGATATAGCAGAAAAATCGGGTTTAGACAAAGCAGTGGTAGAAAAAGCCATTAAACAACTGAAAAAGGACGAAAAAATTTACTCTCCCATTCGTTGTTTTTACGATGTGAAAAGATAAAAACGTACACCGAAATCCCTGATTTATAAAATATTATCGGGGTTTTTGCTTTTTACTTTCTCCCCCCTGCTTCCAATTTTTCAATTTTCATCCACAAAAAAACTGAGCCTCATGGAAAAACATATCCTGTCAAAATCTACTTTTATCAAGGGCTATCATTGTCTTAAATCGCTCTATCTTTACAAGCATCGGCCTTTTCTGCGCGATAAAATCACCGCCGAGCAAAAAGCCAAATTCAGCCGCGGACATTCGGTGGGCGACCTGGCGCATGAGCTCTTTCCTGGGGGGATAGATGTGAGCCCCAAAAGCCCTTCGCAATACCAGAAATCGGTGGTACAAACGGCTCAACTCATTGAACAGGGCGCTCCCGTTATTTACGAAGCCACTTTTCAGTACGACGGCGTGCTGGTGATGCTCGATGTGCTCGTTAAAACAGAAAACGGCTGGGAGGGTTATGAGGTGAAATCGTCCAAAAAACTTTCGGAAACCTATTTTATGGATGCGGCACTTCAGTTTTATGTGATTGAAAATTCGGGGCTCACGCTGTCGAAGTTCTTTCTGATATATGTTGACGAGAACTACCGGCTACAGGAGAAATTTGACCTGAATCAATATTTCATTCTTGAAAATGTTACCGAACAATTGCGGGAAAGACAAGATTTTATCAGAGAAAAAATAGGGGAGGAAAAAGCCGTGTTGCAGTGGAAAAACAGCCCTAAGGTGGAGGTGGGAAACCATTGTTTCTCGCCCTATAAATGCGACTTCACGGGCTATTGCTGGAAAAACCGCACCGACCATCCGGACATGGCCAAACCACTCATTCTTCCCGTTCAACCCTCCATCGATGTAGATTCTTTAATTCCCCTGTCGTTTATTTTTGCCGAGCAGGCCATTCCGGTTTGCAGGGGCGAAAAAGCTTATCGAACCATCTGTCTGGGCTATCAGATGAGAGATAACGAAGCTGTTTTCAATGGAGAAAGCTGCACAGAAAAATCTTATTTTATTCAAACATTTTTCCGGAATCTGCCCCAAAATCAGCAGTTTTTGCTTTATGATTTGCGAAAATTCAACCACTGGATAAAAGAAGTAGAAATTCAATATCCGGAGCTTAAAGAACGGATAGACCATTTCACCAAAAATACCCTGGGGATATTAGAAATTCTGGAAGAAAAAGGTATCATAAACCCTGAACAAAGAAATACTTACACCCTATCATGGATGGCTCAGGAATTTCTGAAACCATTGGTACAACCCACCATTTACTCCGATATTCTGGCTGCCGAATTATACTCGCGACCCACCTCGGAGCTTTTTCCCGATTTGGCTGGTCTGAGAGACTATTTAGCCTGGATGCAGCAATGCACTTCGGGTTTGGGCCGATTGCTGTGATTTTTCGATAATCAGCTGGATGGTCTTTCCGGTTAAATCTAAACTTGTAGCTCCATAAAATCAAATGAACCATAAAATAAGTAATCCGCATACCTACCTTATTCTTTTTGCCATTGTGGCGCTGGTGTTCATCGCTCAGGGAGACTTTCTGCTCATTCCTACTATCTACCTGAATTTGAATGGGTTTTAACAAAATTCCTTCCCACAGAAAAACTTTTTCTATTTCCGGCAGCAAATTTGGGAAATTGGGGTTCTGGTGTATATTTGCGGTTTTTACATCGAAAATCAAATTATATCAACACAAATAAAAGAAAATCGTCAATGAATCAACGACTGTTTGGGGTTTTATTAATCATGCTCATGGCCTTATCAACGCTGGCCCAGACCGATAGCACACAGAATTGGCCCACAGTAAGTTTTTCGGCCATTGATTCCATTCCTGTTGCCCCTCCAGCCTTGCCTGATTCTTTTCTTATTCCAACCATCACACGGCATGTGGAGCTCGATTCTGTTTTCGATACCATCAGCAATGCTTTTTTGCGGATTGATTCTTTGGTGATGATTGATACGCTTTTTGCCTGGAGATACGATTCGCTGTCTCCAATAAACCGCGATTCGCTGGCGGCTTTTGCCCTGCGATATTTGGGAACGCCTTATCGGTTTGGAAGTTGCGACCCTAAAAAAGGTTTCGACTGTTCGGGCTTTGTTTGCTTTGTTTTTAAGCATTTTAACCGCGAAGTTCCGCGAAGCTCCAGAGGCTTCAGTAATTTTGCCATTGACGCGAAACCAGAGGAAGTAAAAGTGG
This sequence comes from Draconibacterium orientale, assembly GCA_020718205.1. Lineage (GTDB taxonomy): Bacteria > Bacteroidota > Bacteroidia > Bacteroidales > UBA12170 > UBA12170. Next base: position 23,199 of record DYSN01000032.1, on the reverse strand, counting down.
GCGATGTGGTGGTTTTCAACAGTTATGTGGGCAATAAAAATATTGGGCATGTGGGCATTGTGGTGGAAGCCAACGGAAAGAACAGCAAATTTATCCATGCCACATCGCGCCGCACCAACAAGGTGATGGTGAGCGATTTAAGCCACCCAAGCCACGCCAAAAGATTTATCAAGTTTGTGAATGTTGTGGACTACCGACCGGAACCAGCTAAACCAAAAACACACAAAAAAGCAGGGAAATAATTCCCAGCCAATATAGTAATCTGAACCTGGTTTTTAAGATTCTCTGAAATGTTTTTTAACGGAGATAGATTCCTAAACCAGTAAAATGCTTTAATTTGAGAGCGAAATAAAAATGAATCGTATGAACCCACGAATAGAAACCTTAGACAACAAGAAATTGGTTGGCATTCGCCTTACCATGTCCTTAGCCAACAATAAAACAGGCATGCTTTGGGGAAGCTTTATGCCCCGGTTCAAAGAAATTGAAAATAAGGTTTCTGACCTTAAATACTCGTTGCAGGTTTTCGATTCGGATTATTTTAAAGCCTTCAATCCCCAAAAAGAATTCGAAAAGTGGGCATTGGTGGAAGTGGCCCATTTCGGAAGTATTCCCGCAGGAATGGAAGCTTTTGAGCTTATGGGCGGGCTTTATGCGGTGTTCTTCTACAAAGGAAATCCGCAGGAGGCTTTCGGGGTATTTCAGCAAATTTATGGCGATTGGATTCCCAACTCGTCGTACGATTTAGACCATAGGCCACACTTCGAAATTCCGGGCCCTAAATACAAAAACAACGATGCCGAATCGGAAGAAGAAATCTGGATTCCTGTTATACCCAAAGCGACAAATTAACCCACAGTTTAAACTGCCGAAAATATAAAAACAAGTTGAAGGGAAATTTCGGTCTCAACGATTTGAGAATATTTGTTCAGGCCGCTGGTGAATTGCCTGTGGAGATGGAGTTCTAAATGTGCAACCATCTGATTTGGTTTTGGCTAATAAGCCCCATTAGCTTTTTTGCTAATGGTTGATTCTATATTAAAACCAAAAACAAAAAAATCGATGAAAAAACATTCGGGTTTAACTTGTGAAAGCGGCATATATATTGCCAAAATAACCATCAACAATAAAACTTCTCATTATCTTAAAATGATAAAAAAATAATAGTTTTTTTCTTATCTTTAACCGCTGAAATTAGAACATAAACAATTCAATATGAAAAAATTATCTCTTGTTCTTTTTGCTTCTTTTATACTTTCTTTTACTTCCGATAAGAATAAAAGCACCTATCAAATTCCTATTTCTGCTTTTAGTGTAACAGCAGGTGACATCGATCTGGATGGAGATAATGATATAATAGTTGGTCACAGAACCCCTTGGTTAGATGAAAACCCAGTTGTCACCATTTTGAATAATAACAATGGTGATTTTACATTTGCAGATACAATTAAAGATTTTTACGGTTATCAAGAGAATATCCTATTAACCGATGTTAATAATAACGGTTACAAAGATATAATTGCATTTAAAGTCGATTTTTCAACAAATACGGCAGAAAGAGATATTAGGGTAATTTATAATAATCAAGGTGTATATGATAGTTTTAAAAATTTTAGCTTAAATAAAACAGATCCATTTACCGATATTGAAATCGGAGATATCAATGATGATAGCTTTATCGATCTAGCCCTGATTTCCAATAACGGCCAATTCTGGGGAATAATTTACAATGACGGATACGGCAACTTTTCAAATCCTCAATACTTCGAAACAATTGATGCCCACCCCAACTCCATAAAATGCGGCGATATTAATGGCGATGGAAGAGCCGATATAGTACTTTGCCAGCAAAGCGTGGAAGTATTCTTTAGTACAGAAGATGGTTTTGAAAATATACAATTAGAAGGTAATCTTAGTGGTAAATTTGATTCCGAAATTGTTGATTTTGATCTAGATGGCGATTTAGATGTTTTGACTTACGGCAGCTGGCATTACGCTTATGTAAATTATCACGAAAACATAGGGGACATGCAATTCAAGAACCCTATCGAATTTATTTTCGATACAGAAAATGCTTCTGCCAGGTTTTCAATAACTGATTTTGACAATAATCAACATCCTGATTTAATATTTGAAATTTCAGATTTTAACGGCTATTGGATTTACTATAACAATGGAGGTTTTCAGTTTACAGATTCTTTATTTGTAAACATACCACCTGCCAACCCTAAAGAACGATCACGAAATTTCCAATGCGCTGATATGGATGGAAATGGCTACCAAGATATTATTTGTGTAAAAACAGTCGATAAAATTGCACCGGATAATTTAGAAATAAAATATAATAATGGTGAAGGAGATTTTGTTGATAATCCTATTTCTAATGTGAATGACATTAATATCTTAAACAGCTCCATTTCAGCTTATCCCAATCCATTTCAGAAAAAAACAACCATCCAATTTGAACTTAACACCTCCTCATTAATAACTATAAGTATTACGAATATTAATGGCCAAATTGTTTATCAGCAACATAGAAAATATACTGTAGGGAAACAGCAGTTTATTTGGGACGGAAAAAACACAAAAGGATACCGTTGTAATCCTGGGACTTATATTGCCAATATTTCTATTGACAACAAAACTCAAAATCAAATAAAAATTATTATAAACTAATAATATGTATCATGAAAAAACAAATTCTTTATCTTTTTATTGGAATACTAAGCCTATTAACCCAAGTCTTATTTGCACAATTTACTAAGCAACAAGCCACTAATTTAGTTTTAAATCAAATATTGGTCAACGAATTGGATCATTTGGATGTATATATGTCCAATACTACCATTAGCAATCAATCTGTTATTACTTTAATGAATAACACTACTGTAAATCCTGTATATAGCAATAACTGGATTTGCTTTGTGGATGATTTACCCTTTGCCGGCTGGGCACATACCTGCCGATATATTATTATTGATGCAGCAACAGGAACCTATCAAATTCAAAACCGTAAATTCTTTCCGACTGATTGGGATACTAATTATAGCAGCATTTCAATGATCAATCGCCCAAACGCTGTTAACCTAAGCCCGCAAAACCATCCAACATTTAATACTATTACACCTAATCCTAATCTATATGCCATTATTATTAATGGGGATGCTGATGATAGGTTTAAAAACGATGCCTCTGCCATTTACTGTACACTCATTCAGGAATATGGTTACTTAAAAGAAAATATTTATGTTCATGCAGCGGATTATTTTGATATGGATGGTGATGGTACTGCTAGTGGTGACTTTGATTTTTATGCTACGAAAAATAATATTTTGAACACCCTTAATGAAATGAATGGAAACAGCAAAACTCCAAACGACGATATACCAGAGTTAGGCCCAGAAGATCAATGATTTGTTTTTATTAGCGCCCATGGTGAAATGAATAATGGGAATTCGGAAGTTTTTCTTCCATCCTCTCCATCTTTAACTGACATTGAATTATCAGAACAATTGGAAGAAATAAAATCCTCACAGATCATATGTGTGGTAATGGCATGCGAAGCCGGTGGTTTTTATACTAAATTGATTGATACAAATGATGCTATTTGTAAAAATAGATCTGTACATACCTCTTCTAACGAAGGTCCTTCCTGGTGGGAATACTGGCTTACAAATGGCAATTTTAATGAATTCGTATATTATTGGACTGCTGCTGCGAGAGGCGCTTTCCCAGAAACTTATGCACCTTGGAATACAGTTGAATCCTTTGATTTTTCTACTATAATAACAGGTCACCCCGGGGAAGTGGTAAAAGATTTAAACGGAGATGGCATAGTCCAAATGGAGGAAGCATTTAATTACGCCAACGATATGGATACATGGTCAGAATATGGAATATATATACCAAACGAGAATATTGGTAGTGATGGTGATGAACCTGAAGATTATGAACCCGAGGTTCCTCTGCACACTACAGATATTTCATTTGAAGACGATCTATTAAGCTTAAAAGGAATATGTGGTTTAACTGAAGGAATCCAAAGTATTGATAATCGAAATTATATGATTGGTGGGGAATTAATACTAGACAATAATCTTATAGTTGAAGAAAATGCAAACATTTATTTAAGTGGTGCGGAATCAAAAATAACTGTAAACACTGGTGAAGATTTAATTTTAGAAGCTAATGTAGACATTACAGGAAATAATGGAGGAGCTATATTTGTATATGGTGATATTACATTTGGCTCAAATTGCGTAATAAATAATCTGCCAGGTTTATATATTTCTAATCAATCTCCCAATATTAGTATTAACAATGTGAGTTTTATAAATAGCCTTTTCGAAAACCAATCAGATAAACTTGATGTTATTAATTGCATTTTTAATAATTGTTATGTTTATTCATATAAAGGGGATGTGGTATTTGACAATTGTGCTTTTAATACCTCATGGTTTGTTTTATCTTCTGCATATAGCGAGTATAACAAACTAGCAAGAATTACAAATTGTACTTTTACCTCAGTATTGGCCAGGCCTGGTATTAACATAGACGATTATGACAATTTTATTATTAGTGGAAATGATATGAACGGAATGTTTAATGGTGTTCAAATGAACAATTGCGGTTATGGCACTGGTAGTCATATTTTTGAACATAATACGATTTATAACTCATTCAATGCAGCACTTAATTTGTATAATACTATTTCGAAAATAAAGGACAATTATTTATACAATAATAATAAAGGAATAGCCTTATTCAATAATTGTCATTCGGCTATTTTAGGAAATTCTGGGGCTAATTATTATTATGAAACCCAGAGAATTATTGACAATGGTGGATATGAAATTCTAATCGCAGATGGAAATAGTTTTCCATGGTATATAAAATACAATTTAATCCAAGACAATGATAATTCTGGCGGTGAATCAGATGCTTTGGTATATTATTACACTAATGGTAAATCAGCATTAGGTGATATTAAACACAATTGCTGGGGAAATGGTTTTAACGCTACTGTTGATCTATATCCGGTATCATTTTATAATTATTTGCCAACCTGGTGTCCTGGAGGAGGTAGTATCCCAATTGGGGTAGCAGAAGCATTATATTTACAGGGTCAAACTCAAATAAGCAACTTAGAATATTTAAATGCTAAAGAAACATTTGAGATGGTAATAGAACAATATCCATCAACTCGATATGCAGATGCTGCAATGAAAGATTTACTAGCAGTTGAACAATATGTTAACAATGATTACCTAAATCTCCAATTATACTATCAAAACAATGAGAACATACAAAATGATACTATGTTGAGTATATTAGCGAAATCATTAGCAAATAAATGTAATGAACAGATTGGGAACTGGCAATTAGCCATCAATCACTACGAAGAATTAATTCAAAGGCCTCCAAGTTTTGCTGATAGTATTTACGCAATAATTGATCTTGGTCATCTGTATTTATTAATTGAAAGTGATTCCCTATTGAAATCTACATCAATTACAGGTGCCATGAAAGAATATGTTCCTGAATCAAAGATTAAATTCAGAGAGAAACAAGAATATCTATTGACATTGTTGCCACATTACAAAAAAGAAAATCAATCTCCGAAAAAAAACTCTTCCATAGGGATACTTGGTCAAAATTCTCCAAACCCATTTTCTGGAATTACAACAATTGATATATTTTTAGAAAAGACGTCTAAATGTGAATTAGAAATATGCGATATCAGTGGTCGTATTATTCGCAACTTTCACTTAAACATGGATCAAGGTAGGCAACAAATTGAACTTAAACTCGAAAATGAACCAAATGGATTATATTATTATTCCCTGTATATTGATGGAGGTTTTTATGAATCAAAGAAAATGATTTTGATAAGGTAGATTCACGTTCCTATTAATTTAAAAGTAGGAGACAAAGTCATATTTATTGGTTATCCTTTTCTGTAGATTAGTCCACCATAAGTACTTGCACATACCGCGTTTTTCTTGAAGATGATTAAGATATATCTTTCTTTCATTTTAAAAGTTACTGTAAATTCTTATGCTTAGAACCATTTGTTATTTATATGTCTATTATTAATTCTGTACTATTATTTGACATCGAAAACCTTCAATAAGCTTTCATTCAGCAATATTTTATCATCCAGAACCATCTGATACACGTATTTTACCTGATTCAAATAGAACGATAACTGAAATTTAACCGGTTTTAAAAGATTCTCGTTGTCAAATTGAAATTTGATGATTCCTGTGGTTTCTGTTTTGTCTTTCTTCTGTTCCAGAACAAATTTTCGCACAAAATCAAACGCGCGCAACAGATTGGTTTTTCCCGATGCATTGGCACCGTATAAAATGCCCAATTTTAATACTTTAACACCTTCTCTCACCTCGGCGCAATACAACGACTCAAATTCCTTATCGGCAGATGGTTCAAAACTTATCATTTGCTCATCTCTAAAGGAGAGAAAATTCTCAACACGAAACTCTAATATCATTTCTATTTATATTATTCGTAAAAATATTACAAATACCCTAATTAAAAACAGTATTTTGCACATTCTTTTTCTTTCTCTTCGGTATTTTCGATATTTACTTTCATTTGGCAAATATTGTACAATGGATTTTTTAATGAAAAGATGGAGTTTTAGCAACCTAAAATATGATTAACTATTGAATAATGGTGAGCTTCAGGCTCTGAAACCATGAATTTCGAAAATCAATCCAATCCCACAAACATGAAAAAAACCCACCAAAATCCATCGGCGGGTTTTTTGTTGTATGATCGGAAAAATATTGTTTACCAGCCTGTTACCATAATACCCACGGTGAAGGGATGCAACTCGGGGCCTTTTCCTTTTTGAAACATCTGAGTGATGGAATAGTTGGTGTAGAGGTTTAACCAGCCCCAGCCCACTCTCAAACTGGCATCTACTTTAAAGGGTTGAAGGTAGAAATTGTTGTGCACCTTGCTGATGTTGTCGTAGGGCGAAGTAGCTGTAGCCACAACATCGCCGGTTACAGGATGTTCCAGAGAAAACTGTTTGTTGGTTTCGTTGAAATAGGTTTTTTGGTGGCTGTGAACCCGAACTCCGAAAATGGCGCCCACATTCACATGCCAGCGGTATTTTGTTAATGGATTGGGGTTTCTGTCCTGAATTTCGAACAAAACAGGCACCATGATATAGTTGGTCACCATTTTGCTTTTCTTCACGTTGATGCCTTTGTTGTAGGTGCCCGAGAAAAAGTTTGAATCGGTCATTACGGTGAACGACTTGGTAAAGAAATAATTATAGATGGAAAAGCCAATCCCTGTAATTAAGCCAATATTGTGGCTGGGCGAAAGATTGATGTTTTGTTCGTAGAGATTCAAATCCACATTCACCGATCGTTGCCAGTACAAATCCATAAATTCATATTCTTTGGGCAATTCGTAGCGGAAATCGTTGTTTACAAAGCCATTAATCCCCAGACCAACACCACCCCAGTGACCGTTGAATCCCAATGGTTTAACTCGTTTGTGCGAAACTTCGCCATCGCTGTTATAAACCCATTTATGAGTTCCTATTTTCACTTCGCCGGTCTCGTCGTCCTCGTCCACATGAACCTGAATGCCCAGAAATTTAGCCCTGGCCACCGAACCATCGTAGGTAACGCCATAGGTGGTTTTTTCGCCATCTTTATCCACCACTATTTCTGTGGTTTCTTCGGGGAACTTCTTCGTGGAGTCGCAGCTTTCGTAAGTCATTCCGGCTGCTCCACTAACTTCGATATTGCTGGTTTCGGCCACCAGACCGCTGGTATTGAAAATGGAAGCTCCCGAAGCATTTCCGTTGAGAAGTTTGGCTGTTCCCTTGATCTCTAGGATAGAAGCTCCGCTGATATTGGCGTCGATAGTTTCGGCTTCGGTGGTTAGTGTTACCTGAGCCGCCCCGCTGATGTCCAAATGCAAATGCGAAGCCTTGATAACCTCCGCAGAGGTGAGTTTAACAGCACCGCTGATGTCGAGATACTCGAAAGCTGTTCCGTAAACATCGATGGTAACCGGGTTTTTCTGCTTAGTCAGGGTGCTTGTTATCTCGAGAATCTCGTTTTGCACTTCGGTTTTAATCTGTGCTGCCACCTCGTTGGGTGCGTGAATAACAATTTTGGGGGAACCCTGCATCAGGTTGATTTGGTATAAACCCCCCACTATAATGCCCGAAATGTTCTGATTGGGAACACGTTCCGAAACCTGATCCTGCGCCTGAGCCGAAAAAGCCCCCAGAAACAGCGCAGCGATGAAAATTAAAGCAATCCATATTGTTTTCATGATTTATGTTTTAATATTTTTGTTTTGTCGTGTGACGTGACCCGGTTAAAATTTGTTACAGGACCTAAAAAACTTTCAGCATGAACATAACACAAAACCATTTCGGAAACCTGAAAAACGGCGAACCCGTTGAACAATACTATCTTACTAACGACCACCACATTTCTGTTACCATTTTAAGCCTCGGTGCTACCCTTCAAAGCATTTTAACCCCCAACAGCCTGGGCCAATTGGGTGATATTTTGCTGGGGTTCGACACCCTCGAAGCCTACGAAAACGACCGGCAATACATGGGTTGCGTGGCCGGACCTGTGGCCGGACGAATCAACCACGGACAGTATTCGTGGCAAGGGCAAACCTTTCAACTCGACTGCAACTGGCAGGAACATCATCTGCATGGCGGAGTGGCCGGATTGAACCGTAAAAACTGGACCGGCCAAACCAAACTGCTCACCGACTCAGTGAAATTAGAGCTCACCTGTCAGGCTGCCCATGGCGAAGGCGGCTATCCGGGCAACCGAACCTTTAAAACCACCTATATCCTCAACAATAAAAACCAGTTGCTCATCTATTTCGAAGCCACCACCGACCGCGATTCGCCTGTGAATATGACATCGCACGGCTATTTTAACCTATCGGACGAGCCCGGAACCATCTACAGCCACAAGCTCATGCTCAATGCGTTAAAGACTTTGCGGTTCGACGAAAACCTGATTCCCACCGGCGACTTCGACTATGTGTTGGGCCATCCCACCAATTTTAGTCGCGGAGAGTTTTTTGGAGCGGCGTTGGAAAAAATGCCCTCGGGTCTCGACCATATCTATGTGCTGAACAAGGAATATGGGCGGTTTGGCATAGCGGCCAAGGCGATAGAGCCCGAAAGCGGAAGAACCCTGGAGTTGGTAACCGACCAGCCCGCGTTGGTGGTTTATACCAGCAATTTTTTCGATGGCACGGTGGCCGGAAAAAAGGGCAGTCTGATGCCCAGGCATGGCGCTTTCTGTCTGGAGCCCCAACATTTCCCCGATTCGGTGAACCATGCGCAGTTTCCCAACACCATGCTCAAAGCCGGCGAAACCTACAAAAGCCACACCCAGCTGGCCTTCGGCTTGGTTGGGGATTTGCATGAGCATTAATTTGTCAATTTATAGCAGGTGAATACCTAAGGGAATTGGATGGAAATACACAATCATTAAGGATTAAAGTTGATTTTTATGGAAAAGCGAAATCTTTGGAATAGGCAGGAATTATTGCTTGCAATCAATTTATATTGTAAGACTCCTTTTGGGAAACTACATCAACATAATCCCGATATTGTAAAACTTTCCCATTTACTTGGGAGAACTCCTTCGGCCTTGACATGGAAATTAGTAAATTTTGCCAGCCTTGACCCCAGCATACAAGCCCGTGGGATAAAAGGGGCACAGAACTCAAGTTCTTTAGATAAAGAGATTTGGAACGAATTTTTCGACAATTGGGATAAATTAGCTTTTGAAAGCGAAGTCCTGCTCAATAATTGGGAAGAAAAAATAGAAGATACAAGGGAACCTAAGATAGAACATGAAGGATATGAAGTAGATAGAACCATAAGAACAAGAGTTAATCAATCATTTTTTCGTTCTACATTATTAGCTTCATACAACAGTAAGTGTTGTGTAACAGGAATATCAAATCCTGATTTTCTAATTGCAAGCCATATTGTTCCCTGGTCAATTGATAAAAACAACCGATTGAATCCGAGAAATGGAATACTCATTAATGCACTACATGACAAGGCATTTGAATATGGATATATCACCATTTCAACAGATTACAAAATATTAGTAAGCAGTGAATTGCTAAAAACTGGAGATAAATCAAGCCAAGAATTGATTGGACAATACCACGAAAAAGAATTGATTTTACCTTCTCGGTTTCTGCCAGATTTGGATTTTCTCAAATATCACAATAATGAAAAATTTAGAAACTGAAATGAATGAAAAACTAATGGAATCCATTGCTGATATTGCCTATCACTTTGGAGAAAGGTCTTATTTCTCAGGCGATTCTAGAGCCGATACAATTACAATTATTCATTTAGCAAAAGAGTTTGAAGCACAGGAATTTGACTGGGAAAAAGACGACTATATCACTGAAATTAAGAATTTTACCTATTCAAAAATTGACGAATTATTGGCGGGAAACCACTTGAATTAAATTTTGTGGATGCTTTTCTTTTCCGCTATCAGCCATCAAATAAACTCCATATCCCACCACCCTCAAATTTCATAATGAACAATTATAAAATTCATGCTGAACAATTTTTATTTATTGCTGAATAAATTTTATTTCATGCTGATGATTTTCTAAAAGGCTCATGATTGGGTTTGTCGAAGCAGTTTTACCTTGAAAACTTCCCGGCTTTTTTAAATAATCACAATCATTTAACAGCACGGCGAAAGGGGGAAATATTACCTTTAGTGCTC
>DYSN01000032.1:0-12309 GCA_020718205.1 Draconibacterium orientale | reverse complement strand
GAGGAAGCCTTCAATTTCTATAAATCGGTTTTTGGGGGAGAGTATTCGTATTTTAGTCGTTTTGGCGAAATGCCACCCCAGGAAGGAATGCCAACCCTGCCCGAGAGCGAGAAAAATAAAGTAATGCATGTTGCTTTGCCCATTAGTGCAGAAACAATGTTGATGGGAAGCGACAATATGGCAAATTCACCCTTTAAATCTGTGGTGGGAAATAATTTCTCATTGTCGGTAAATGCCGATACCATAGAGGAAGCCGACCGGCTGTTTAACGAGTTATCTGATGGTGGCGTGATTACAATGCCCATGAGCCAAACCTTCTGGGGTGCCTATTTTGGCATGTTTACCGATAAATTCCAAATCAACTGGATGATAAATGTGGAGTTAGCGCCTGAGAAATAAAGGGATACCCTGGTTTTAAATCAGAACCCCTGCTTTGTTGAGCTGGGGTTTTGTTTTTTTTGGAGGGAAAAGGTGATTTTTCAGGGGGTTGGTTTCAGGCAGCCAAATGTGGGATTAAATAAATTCCATTTTTAATTATTTCAGCAACGAGAGGATTGGAGTTATTAAAGTCGGCATTTTTAAAAGGGTGAGGCTCTATCAATAGATCATCATCGCTCCTCAATTGTAATAGTTCAATTTGCAAATCGATGATATCGTCAACCGAATCAAAAACCAGCGCAATATCAATATCACTGTCTGGGTGATTTGTTCCATTGGCAAAGGAGCCGAACAGAATAGCATTCTCTATCTGGAATTTTCCTTTAATGGAATCAAGGTATCTTGTGGCAATCTTTATAGCGTCGTTAGTATCCATTCTCGTAGATTTTTAATGTTTGACAACCAATAAGTTGCGTATTAAAAAGTACATTTTTTGTAAAAATCTTCCTTATAGTCATCATACCTGGCATTTATATTAAATGATGTTATTGAATCAAGCCATTTTTTATGTTCATCTGAAAAATTCAGCTCCGAAATCTTTGCTAGTCTTCGCAAATCGTGGCTAAATGGAGCATGATTCTCGGTTTTTCTAACAATTATTGCTTTAAGTAATTTTTCAATAACCAAATGTCCTAAAAACAATGCCCAATGAAAATCTTTTGAATCCATCAAATTATTCATGGTCTCAAAATCAGTTTCTGATCTTGATAGCCAATGATTTGAAATTTTATCTATATCAATTTTTTCTGAATTCATTGCTCAAAAATACCAATTTGTCTCAAACATTCAACAAGGTTTTTTTAAGTAATACTTGAAACAAGATTTCCCAACCAAACGAATGATTACAGCGTGGTCAAATGTTTTTAAAAGATAAGACAAAACAGGAAATCCAACCCCGGCGGGGTCGCACAAAGAGCGGGTTATGAAAGCATGAAGACCTTGATTAATAACCCATAACAAAGCCTGATTTTTGTAAATAGTCTTCCACAAATCCAATGAACTTGAAGCAAAATTTGCACATTTAATGCACCGGGTCTTTTCACCGAACATTCACCCCCAAAACCCCAAAAAATGAAAAAATGGTTCCTGATTTCTGTAGTAATAAACGTGGTTTTATTGGTCGCGGTTGCTTTTCTCCTGATGCAAACCGATGGCTTTGGCGCTATCAAAAACGACTTGAAGATAGGTGCAAAACCGGCCTATTCGCGCGATTTCACCCAGTATTACGAAACCCGAAAGAGTATTTTCGAAGCCATGCCCAACGACACCAACGAAATTATCTTCCTTGGAAATAGCATCACCAATTACTGCGATTGGGGCGAACTTCTCGGTATGCCCAATATCAAAAACCGCGGAATCAATGGCGACGATATCCCGGGGGTAATAAAACGGCTCGACGAGATTCTGGAATCGAAGCCCCTAAAGATTTTTCTGCTCATCGGTACCAACGATTTGTGGCGAAAAAGAACCGTGGAACAGATTGTGAGCGACTATGAAAAAGTTGTGGAAGAAATTCGGCGTAAATCGCCCGAAACACAACTCTATCTGCAAAGCATTTTGCCCACCCATGAAAATCCGAACCGCAACAATCTGGATATCATGAAAATAAATGAGTCCATCAGCCAGATTGCTCAAAAAAACTCGTTAACCTATATCGACTTGTTTGGGCTTTTTAAAACCCCCGCCAACGAGCTCAATATGGCTTATTCCATCGATGGGCTTCATTTGAATGGGCTGGGTTATCTGTTGTGGAGTGATGTGTTGCCGGAATATGTGAGAAATTAGTTCGTTTGAAAATTTTTGATTTGTAATAATGGGATTATAATGTGATATTTTCACTATATTTGCCCTGTTTAAATATAATAGCGATGCTTATACGATTTACAATTGAGAATTATCTATCATTTAGAGACCGAGAGATTTTTTCATTAATTCCAGGCAAAGGAACTTTGAAATCACATCACAAATCGAACCCCGTAAAAGGAATATCGGTTTTAAAAACGGCCGTGGTTTTTGGTGCCAATGCTTCGGGGAAATCAAACTTAATTAAAGCCATTGATTTTGGCAAAAGGCTGATTTTAAAGGGCTCGAAGGCTGAGCAACCCATTAGTTTCGATTATTTCAGACTCGATAAAAAATCGGTGAAGGATAACTCGCGAATCGAATATGAAATTCAACATAAGAATAAAAACTATGCCTATGGTTTTGTGTTTAACTCCAAAGAAATAGTTGATGAGTGGTTGTTTGAAATCAATAAAAACACGGAAACCAAAATTTTTGAAAGAACCCAGTCCAGTCATTTTGATTTGTCGTTTTTAAACAAAAAAAACAAGAAGGATGAGTTTAGGTTTTTAGAGTTTACGGCAAAAGGAACCCCTAAAAATCAGCTATTTCTAACTCAAATAAGAAATACCAATGTTGCCGGAAATGTTACCGATATAGCTGATTTATTAAATGTAATCGACTGGTTTCAAAACACTTTAACTATCATCTACCCCGATTCGAAGAGTATTGGAAAAAAATTCGAATTGCTCGAAAATGCCGATTTGCAAAAGCTGTTTAGCGAGATGCTTGAATATTTCGATACCGGAATCGATGGGATTGATTTTAAGGAGATTGAATTTGAGAAAATTGATATCGCAGCGGAAGTTAAAGAAGAGATTAAAACCGATTTATTGAGCGAAAAATCTGAAAAGAAAGGCGCTTTTCTGTCAAATCCGCAGGACGATAAATATTATATGATTACTAAAAACAGCGATAATGAATTGGATGCGAAGCTGTTAAAAACAAAACACAGGGTAATCGGGGGAACTTTTGAATTGTTCGATTTGTGCGATGAATCGGATGGAACCAGAAGAATACTGGGTCTTATTCCATTATTAATCGACTTATTTAAAGGAGGCAATGTTTTTATTGTTGATGAAATGGAACGGAGTCTTCACCCAAATTTAGTCTATGATTTGTTTGATTTCTTTTTGGCGAAATGCGAAAATATGAATAGTCAGTTTATTGTCGCAACCCACGAATCGACTTTGTTAACTCAAAAACTCCTGCGTAAAGACGAGATTTGGTTTGCTGTCAAAGACCATGAAGGAATTAGCCGGCTTCATTCGTTGGAAGACTATAATATTAGATTTGATAAGGAAGTTCGTCGCGACTATCTGCTGGGAAGATATAATGGCATTCCAAAACCTGGGAATAGAGACAACCTCACCGTTTTACCTTATAATTTGCTTTAGTTATGCCTCGCGAGCCCATTCCACTGATAAGGCCTGGCGGACATATGAACGCCGAAAAACTATTTGTACTTTCGTTCGAAGGGGCAGTTACTGAAAAGAAATACTTTGCTGATTTTCGGGGATTCGAGTTGTTTAATAACAGTGGGCTCCTGGAAATTGTTCCTTTAAAAAGACCCAAAAAAATTGGTTCTGACCCTTTTAGCGTCAAAAAATTATTGCTGTCAGCAAAGAAAGAATTTGGCTTTAAGCCAACTGATGAGTTTTGGCTTATCATTGATAGAGATGATTGAGAAAAAATACACAAAATAAATTTTGACCAGCTTGCCCAGTAATGCAAAAAAGAGGGAAACTTCTTTTTAGCCATGAGCAATCCATGTTTTGAAATATGGCTGGTGTTGCATTTTCGAGATTTTTCAGATTTTTCTGCTGATGAGCAACGTCTTCTTTACGAAAATCCCAGAATTAATAATTCCAAAAACTATATTGATGAGTTGTTGGGTAATTTACAGGGCGACTTGCGGGGATACAACAAAAGACCCAATCCAAATATTTACCTTCCACTCACAAGACTTGCACTCTCCAGAGCCAAATTCGCCGATATTGAAGCAGATGACTATCCAAAGAAACTGGGAACCTATGTGCACAGACTTCTTGATAAGCTTATAAAAGCCGAAAATATAACACGTCCACCAGATGAAAATTAAAAATTTGTCCCCTATTTTTGCGTTGCTAATCTGTTGAATTTAACCCTAAAAACAATAAGCCCTATGACCTTAACAAAAAACACAAAACCCGCCCTATTGCTCATCGATATTCAGAAAGCCTTCGAAAATGTGGCTTATTGGGGTGGGGAACGCAATAACCCACAAGCCGAAAACAACGCTGCCCAATTGCTGAATACCTGGAGAAAGCTCCATTTGCCCGTGTTTCATGCGCAGCATTGTTCGGTAAATCCGCATTCGCCCCTTCATGAGTCGCACCTTGGAAACGGTTTTAACGATTTGGTGAAACCCATGCCCGGCGAAATGGTGATTCGTAAAAATGTGAACAGTGCCTTTATTGGTACCAATTTGGAGCAGCTTCTCCGCGACCAAAAAATAACCCATCTGGTATTGGCGGGATTAACAACCGATCATTGCGTTTCTACCACCACCCGAATGGCCGGAAACCTGGGCTTCCAAACGTTTTTAGCTCACGATGCCACCGCCACATTCTGCAAAAAAGGCGTGAACGGGGAACATTTTTCGGCCGAACTCATCCATCAAACCGCATTGGCCAGCATCCATGAGGAGTTTGCCATCGTTCTTTCCACCGCCCAAATACTTAACCTGATAGACGGAAACGAATTTTCGGAGCAGATATATCATTAGAATGCTGGTCAATTCAAAACCTTAATTATCTAATTTTTAAAAACGGATTTTCAGCTCTTGTTAATTGATTTATTCGAAAAAATAGTCAACGAACCCGAATTCTAAATAAATTTATTGCCGCAAAGAAACCCACCAAAAATTAAGAAGAAATCTATGAGCAATATCAAGATATTTGAAGATAAAAAAGTCAGGAGCCAATACGATAGCGAACAAGAAGTTTGGTATTTCAGTATTGTGGATATTGTGGGCATTCTGACCGACCAGCCCACCACCGACAGAGCCAGAAACTACTGGAAAGTACTAAAAAACAGGCTTTTAAAAGAAGGAAATGAATCGGTTACAAATTGTAACCAGTTGAAATTAGAAGCAGAAGATGGGAAAATGCGACTTACCGATATTGGCAATGTAGAGGATATTTTTCGCATCATTCAGTCCATACCATCGCCCAAAGCTGAGCCCTTTAAGCAGTGGTTGGCAAAAGTAGGTTATGAGCGCTTACAGGAAATTCAGGATCCAGCTCTGAGTATGGATAGAGCACGTGAAAACTGGCAAAAAATGGGGCGGAGCGAAAAATGGATTCAACAGCGCATGATGGGCCAGGAAACCCGTAACAAACTTACCGACTATTGGAAAGACAGCGGAGTAACCAAAAAGGATGAGTTTGCATTTCTCACCAATATTATTCATCAGGAATGGACGGGGCTTAGTGTAAAAAAACACAAAGAAATAAAAGGCTTGAAATCGCAAAATCTGAGAGACCATATGAGCGAGGCAGAATTGCTATTTACAGCCCTGGCGGAGCTTTCGACCCGTCAAATAGCGGAGGTTAATCAAGCCAAAGGGTTGAACGAAAACGCCAAAGCAGGCAAAAAAGGTGGAGCCATTGCCAAAAACGCCCGAAAAGAACTGGAAGCCAAAACAGGAAAAAATGTGGTTACTGGTGAGAATTTTTTACCCCCGAGAAAAGAAAAGAAAAATTAAAAAGAGAATCCATCAAATCACTTTGCTGGCATAATTGGTGAGTTTGTCACAGTTCTTACCACTTCCCAAATATTCAGCCTGATGGAAGGAAAGGAATTCTCGGAATAATGAATCATTTGAAACATAAAACAGCTAAATATATGAATTACAAATATTTAATATGGATTTTCGTTATCATTCCATTGTTTTCCTTTGGTCAGAAAAGCGAAAATATTCCTGTGTATTTTTCCAGTCCCATAATTACCGACAGCGCTTCTACGCTTATGATTCCGGTGAAATATAACGCGGAAGGGGCTTCATCGTCGAAATTTTCGCTGCATCGGAATTACTATGCCAACATTCTGTTCTACAATTTTATAACAGATACCTACAAGCCGCTTTTTGCCGAAAACACCTTTATCAGAGATTTTGCTGAAAATAAGTATGCCTACAACCGAATGTCCGCAACTCAAAAAAATGCTATTATGAGCTCCAATTGGGTTTTCTATTTTGTGAAACCTGCCGATTTTAATCAAAGCGGCGAAATTGATGAGGAAGATACCACGGTGCTTTATGTGTCGGACAAGTTTGGAAACAGCTTGAAAGCACTGACCTCGGTAACCGAAAATGCGGTGAGTCTGGAGATGTTTGACCAACAGGGTTTTGCACTTATCAAAATGCAGCGCGATTCGAATCATGACAGCAAGTTTGATGAGAAAGACATCGAATGGTATTATATCCGACTCATTTTGACCAATCTGAAATTGGGAAAACCCATCGTTTTCGAAAATTAACAGTTCTCTGTTTCAGCTATTTTTTTTGCCGAAAACTCTTAAAAATACATAAAGCCCAAAGCATAGCACTGCTGCAAGGTAGACCGATGCGACGAAATATATACTTTTGTTCCACAGGTGAATGAAAGATAAACCCATGCGCGAATATTTCCATTTGCAATTCAAAATGATAAACCGTCAAATGTCGGACGCGGGCATAGCTCCTTTGGCGGGCTGGCTGCTGATGGGCGCTGCATTTGGGGGCTTATCGGCTTATCTGTTTCAGCAGGTGGAATGGGCGGTTTATGTTTTTCTGCTGGCTGCTTTGGGAGTGCTTTCGAAACTATCGGAACCCCGGCGCAACGATTTTCTGAAAACCTGTTTCAACGCCCAGCACTATAAAAACCTGCGAATTCTCGAAAACCTTATTTTGGCGCTACCGTTTATCCTCGTTCTGCTTATTTATCAGGAATTTGCAGTAGCTGCTTTTCTGGGAGGAATTTCTGTGATTATGGGACTGTTAAGCTTTAAATCGACACTCAGTTTTACCATCCCAACACCTTTTGGCAGCAGACCCTTCGAGTTTTTGGTGGGCTTCAGAACCACATTTTTTCTGTTTCCGGTGGCCTATATTTTTAGCGTGATTGCAGTGACGGTGGACAATATGAACCTGGGGATTTTTGGTCTTCTGATGATTTTCCTTGTTGTCATGAGCTATTATCCCCGCCCCGAGAACGAGTTCTATGTGTGGTGTTTTTCGCTGAGTCCGCATCGGTTTCTAAGAGAGAAAATCGTAACTGCTCTATGGTTTACCTTTTTGCTCAGTGCCCCCATGGTGCTGTTGCTGAGTATTTTCTATATAGAAAATCTGGGGTTGATTCTGAGTTTTTATGGATTGGGATTTGTGTTTCCGGGTCTTGTTATTCTGGCCAAATACTCTGTTTATCCCCGCGAAATGAATTTGCCCGAAATTGTGTTAATGATTCTGAGTATTTATTTTCTACCGCTTTTGCCGGTTGTTTTTCTGTGGTTCTACAGCAAGGCCATTCGCCATTTAAAACCAATATTAGATTAAAGATTGTCCTATAATGAATTGTATAATGCCGATGAAATAGCTGTTTAGTCCAATTCTTATTGGACTATTACAGATATGCTTTCGGTATAAAACCTTGGTTATCATGATTAGAATTGCCGATTTATCGAAAAGTTTTGGAACCAAAAATGTGCTTCGTAACATCAATGTGAGTTTTGATGCGGGAAAGGTTTATGGTATTGTGGGGGAAAACGGAGCTGGAAAAACCACGTTGTTTCGGTGTCTGGCCGGCCTGGAAGACTATGAAGGCCGCATAGAATCGGATTTGACTCCGCTCAAAAACCATTTGGGCCTTTTGCCCACCGAGCCCTGGTTTTTTCCGAAGATAACGGGGGGAGAATATCTCAGGCTGCTTTGCATTGCCCGACAAGTGAAGCTGGAAGATGTGGAAAGTCAGAATATTTTCGACCTTCCGCTGAATCAATACACATCGACCTACAGCACCGGTATGAGAAAAAAGCTTGCGTTTATGGCCATTTTGCTTCAGGGTAACCACTATTTTATTCTCGACGAGCCCTTCAATGGTGTTGATATTCAAAGCAATATCATGATTACCGAAATTATTCACCGGCTTCAGTCAATAAACAAAACAGTGATTATTTCATCGCATATTTTCTCCACTTTGAGCGACACCTGCAACGAGATTCACCTTCTCCGAAACGGGGAATTTATCAAATCCGTTCAAAAGGAAGCCTTTGGCAGCCTGGAACAGGAGATGAAAGAGCAATCGGTGGGGAAAAAGCTAGAAAATCTGAAGCTCCTGTGAATTAAAGAAAATAACGGGCTTTTAGAGCATTATTTCTACTTTTGCGCCATAAAGTTAAACAGAAAACTGAGTCAGTCGGAGCCTTCACCTTCAGAGCTGATTCTCTGCCTTAGTCACCATGAAGCAATCACAACCAATAGACGAAAAATGGCTCAAAGCCGCAGTTTTGGGAACGAGCTGGGCTGCTTCGGAAATTGTATTTGGCAGTTTTTTGCACAATCTGCGCATCCCTTTCAGTGGGAATATTCTCACATCTATTGGTCTCATCATCCTCATTTCGGCATCCTATAAATGGAAAGAAAAAGGCTTGTTTTGGCGCGCCGGACTCATCACTGCATTGCTCAAAAGCGTGTCGCCCAGTGCCATAATCTTTGGCCCCATGATTGCCATATTTAGCGAGGCGCTGCTCTTCGAGTTTTCGATCTTAATTCTGGGGCGCACCTTCGCCGGGTTTCTGCTGGGATCGGTTTTGGCCATGTCGTGGGTTCTTTTGCAACGAATTCTGAACATGGTCATATTCTATGGCTCCAATTTGGTAGAGCTCTACACAAGCCTGATGAAGATGGCCGAAAAACACTTTCGCCTGGAAACCGATTTGGTTTGGCTGCCCATCATCCTTTTGCTGGCTGTTCATGTGGTTATGGGTCTGGTTTCGGCCTTTATTGGAATTGCCGCCGGACGAAGCCTGCTGAAAAATACCCTTTCAGCTTCGGCCAGCCGGACCACAAAATCCACAGAACCCATGAAAAAGCAAACCAACTATTTCGCTTTTTCCACCTATTGGCTTATCCTGAATATTTTGCTGCTCATCTCCAGCCTTTTACTCCATGTTTACGCGCCATTATGGGTTTGGATTTTGGCCAACCCTGTCGTGATTTTGATTTGGGCCAGCCGATATAAATCGGCACTCCGACATTTGTCGAAACCCAATTTCTGGATATTTTTTGTGGTCATCACCATGCTCACCGCCTTTGTTTTTGCTTCGCTTCAAAACGAACCCGACAGCCTGAAACAAGGTTTCCTCATAGGCTTGCAGATGAATTTTAGGGCGGCTTTGGTTATTGTGGGATTTTCGGTGATTGGCAAGGAGCTTTACAACCCCCGCGTTATCGGTTATTTCAGACGCTCATCGTACCGGCAGCTGCATTTGGCACTGGAATTGTCGTTTGCATCGGTGCCACAGGTCATTGCTTCGCTGCCAGGCGTAAAGGAGTTTTTTAGAAATCCGCTGAGCTCGGTTAGTAAACTTTTTCTCAATGCCGATGAACAGATAGCCCGATTTAGGCAGGATTTCGAAATCCGTAGCAAAGTCGTTATTGTTTCATCTCCTATTGGAATGGGGAAAACACGGTTTTGTCAAACTTTGGCGAACAAGCTGATTGCCAGAAATTTAAAAGTTGGGGGATTTCTCAGCATCAAAGTGCTCGATGGTGACCAAACCATTGGTTATCATTTGGTTGACCTGCAATCGGAGAATATTTTCCCGTTTCTAAAGCTTCGGGACAACGAAATAGATTCCGGCATTGGAAAATTTGCCTTTGCCAAAGATGGTTTAGTCCGGGGCAATGCCATTTTGCTCAGAGATAAAAACACCTGCGATGTTATTGTGATAGACGAAGTAGGGAAATTGGAGTTGAAAGGCGGTGGCTGGCACGATTCTCTTATGGAGTTGCTTGATGGTTTTCAGGGGCTAATAATTCTAAGCGTTAGAGATAGTTTTGTGGACGAGGTAATCGGATATTTCGAATTGGAGAGCCCCGAAATTGTTGATATTCAAACTACTTTGCCCGAAAAATTAGCGGATAATATTTCATCAATACCAAAGCCAGACTAACCAATCATTCAGCTATTTATGTGCTCCAAACCTTAAAATGACACAAACCAGTTGATGGCTAAGTAGAATTTATACTCCGGATATTCCTTTAGAAACGATTCTGCCCTGTAATCTATACCCAATTCAAGTTTTTGTCTGTCGGTAAATTCATAGCCCAGATTGGGCACCACCCTGATTTCGGAGTCGTAGGAACCCTTCTGATACTTGGTGAGCCACTCAATACTCGTTTTCAAATAAAACTCTCTGGCATCCACTTCTTTACCGCTCAGAGGAATTTCGGGCGAAAACCTATACCGGATTCTAAAAACCGGATATTCTTCATGGTTCACTGTTTCATCTATTGCAAATCTATGCGAGGTCTTGTATCCAAAAATCTTATGCGTCACAGTAAATTGCTGCATGAATCGGTGAAATACCTTGTCGCCCCTGACTCTCATTAAATAACCTGCAATCACATTTTTATTCCGGCTCGTTTTTATAGCCGCAGCAACCGAAAAATCGGTTAAAACATAGTTATAGTCGTAGGGAAAATCATTCTGGAAGGTTGCCATTTTAACGAGTTGTCGCGATTCTATTTTGTAGTTGAGTTTTATATCGTTCACAAGCTTATGATTCACATTCACCGAGGGCAAAACCCCCAAATCGTAGCGTTGGCTATGGGCTGCTATGGAAATGGTAACAAAAATAAAAAGTGTTGATATATAGTGTTTTATCATTTAAAATTGATTTATTAGTGTGAAAACACTTTTGTTTCTAAAAAACCAGATGATCGGTATTCTTTTGAACGATTTCAGATTTTTGAATCATGACACCATTGGGCGAAAATAGAAATTCGAAAGTTCGGAAAGCCTTTTCAACACGGGCCGAAACCACCAATTCGTAGCGGATTTTGGCTGTGCTTTTTCCGGTGGATAATTGCAGAAACAGGCTTTCACGACTGCCCGAATATTGAATCTGAATTTTATCCACATGATATTTTCGGTAAGTGGAATCAAGGGTTTCAACGATTTTTATCTTCAATTCCTGGGCTAAATCGCTCATTTGGGCCATTTCTTCCACATCTTCCAGTTGGCCATTCTGGCCGAATTCGATACTGTATATTTTCCCATTTAGTTTGGTTTTGGCTTCGATGGTGGTTTTTTCGAGACCTGTTTCCTCGAACCATTTTACTTTTCCAGTGGGGGCGAGGGAATCGACAAAGCTAATAGCCAATGGATGTACCTGTTTTGGTGATATTCCAAATTCACGCTCCACTTTTTTTTGCGAAAAGGCCAAAGTCGATGCTAAAAGGATGATTGCTAAGGGGATCATTTTTTTCATGGTCAGGTTTTATAGGGAATAACTCAGGGTTTAAAAAACTCATAATCTCTTTCAACACGGGCAATGCGGGTTCTGAATTGTTCGTACCAGATGGATCGCCCCATGTCGCGTGCCAAACTGTGTTCGGCATGATGCTTCCACTGTTTTATCGATTCCAGATCATTCCAGTAAGAAATGGTGATTCCGAGCTCGTTGCGCGCACTTTCTACGCCCAAAAAACCAGGCTGTTGCCCTGCCAGCTCAACCATTTTCTCGGCCATATTCGCATAGCCATCGTCCACAGGAGTTCTTACGGATGAAAAGATAACTGCATAATAAGGTGGTTTTGGAGTTTGTGCTATCACGGTTTTGTTTTAGGCTTCAAAAATAATCAAACAGAAAAACCTGTGCTCAATTCGGTTGAATTTTTAGCAAGGAAATTTTTTTCGATATTTTTCCAACCGCTGAACCACGCTTTTATCATTATATTTGACACTTTGCTGATGTAGCACCGGGGATTTGATTTACCCAAATTGT
>DYSN01000287.1 GCA_020718205.1 Draconibacterium orientale | reverse complement strand
TTAAATTTTCCTGCCGCATAGAATCTTTTCGCCAAAAAAGTTTTGCAACGGTCTCATCCTTTAGAATAGCCTCCATTGGGTACACGAGTAATTATTTAGAACTAAATAGATTGGGTTTGAATTCCAACATTATCCAACCCCAATAATTGAAGGCGTCAGGGTTTCCACCTTTAAGCACACGCATACTTTCGGTATCCATCATGCTCGACAAGCCTGCTTTGATCGAAACCATATCAGAGTGTTTCCACCCCATCCACAGATCAATTTCCATTCCCAGGCTTGCTTTCATGGCCACGATGCTGCTGTTGGTTGAGGCCACTGGGTCTTTTATATCGCTGGCAGCCAGAAAGTAATGGGCGGTTCCTCCTGCATTTAAACGGTTTTTGGTATATTCCACACTAGCATATAGATCGTTGAGTCCCACACTATTGATGTGGTTGCCTACATAAAAATAATCCATATGTCCATTGAATTTATGGTTTGTTCCATACAATGGATTGAAGGCATGATTACTTTGCAAATAATCTTTCGTAGTATCGGTTTGGCTTTGGCCGCTGAGCATTTCAAAACCTCCGGCAACGCTCCATTGGTCGTTAATCTTATACTTGGCTTCGAGCAAAAGATTGTAGGCACTCATTTTTTTGTGTTCATATTCGTTGACGCTGGCATCCAGATACTTGGATTTGTCAGAACCCATTTGATAATAGGCATTAAAAATGATATTTAACTTTCCAAATTTAATCTTTGAATGCTGACCTACAATCTGAGAATAGGTAGTCATCGGATGGCTTGTTGGCATGGTGAGCGTGGTATCATCTATTCCATTGTTCAAGGCTAGAAGACTAAGTTGGTAATGGGTTCCAAAGCTTTTGGTGAACCAAAGAAACTGCATGCTTTTATAATTATTCACCGTTGGATAAGCAAAGGTTTGCACTTGATTTACCGCCAAACCAAAATGCAAAGTGTAGTTTTGAGGCTTCTCAATTTTGAGTAATGCCAAATCGTGCGAACGGGCTTGTTGAGTCCAATCGACATTACCCAAAATGCGGTGATCGTCGTAAACCAATTCTTGACGGCCAATTTTCAGCTTAATATTTTCAGTAATTTTCAACTCTCCCCATGCTTGATGGAGTGTGGTGGAAGCTCCATCGCTGGTTACCAATTGCGATTGGTCGCCCCAGATACGAACGTCCTGCAATTGTACCCCAAAATTGAACTTCGCATGCTGATAATTGAAATCTAAACGTAGCCGTTGTGAAGTGCTTAGGCTAAACATTTGGTCACTTTTTGTCATGAGACTTTTATAACCATGTAGGAATTCGGTGCGAGGACGATATTGTGCATCCAGCGAAAATTGGGCTTGCGCCATTGCACTTACCACCAAAAGTAAGGAAAGAATAAAGGTGTATTTCATAGGTTTTGATTTGAAGGGTTACTATTCAAATACAAAAATAATACACACATATAGTATATAAAGTAACCTATGTTACAATTTTAGATTTTATCAGAAGCATAGAAAAAGTGGATTTAAATCTGGTTTAGCTTCAATTCGAAGGAAGTACTTTACCATTACCCGAAAAAAAGTTTGAGATTTCGAGCGAAGCGGGAAATCAATAGCTATTACCAACGATGCGTTCAATTCTGTCCTATTTGGTGAAAATTTTAATGCTTTATAAGCATTGACCAATGTAAATAATGAGACCGTTGCAAAATTATCTAAAATATAAGATTTTAACTTTTTTGA
>DYSN01000031.1 GCA_020718205.1 Draconibacterium orientale | reverse complement strand
GAACAAAGAACAACGAACAAAGAACAAAGAACAACGAACAAAGAACAACGAACAAAGAACAACGAACAAAGAACAAAGAACAAAGAACAACGAACAAAGAACAAAGAACAAAAAACAACGAACAAAAAAACTTTTGCAAAATAAAAAAAAGGCCGGAAATCTAATTCCGACCTGTAATTTTTTTAGGTTTTGATGATTCCTGAAGCCAATTTGTATTGTAGTTTTGATGAACTCATTAGAGCCAATCTGTCAATACTTTGTCTTTCAGGATGAGAAAATGCTATCCAAACAATCCTTTAGTCATACCACCATCTACGCTGATGGTTTGACCTGTAATGTTTCCTGAATGTTCAGAGAGAAGCCATAAAGCAAGGCTCGCAAATTGTTTTGGATCGCCCAGTTTGCCGGTTAGGGTTTCTTCAATTAAACCTTTTTTGGCATCTTTTGGTGGAGTCTTACGAATATAAGCTTTCTTTTTAACCACTCTGTCCAGGGCACCTGTATCGTGATAGCCGGGAGCCAACACATTCATGGTAAGTCCTTTGGCGGCAACTTCGCGTGAAAGCGATTTTACGTAACCAACCATAGCCACTCTAAAAGCATTGCTCAGCGCCATGTTGTCGAGAGGTTGTTTTACCGAAACGCTTTCAATAAAAAGCATTCTGCCATAACCTAAGCTCATGAAACGAATGGCCAATTTCTTGGAAATTCTGATTTTCCAACGAATTAAATTCTTGTAGGCATTGTCCCAATCAATAAGCTTGGTTTCTAAAACACTTTTGGCTGGTGGGCCACCTGCGTTTATTACTGCACCGGTAATATCGAAATTACCCACAAAATTTAGCATTCTTTCCTGCTCCAGCGGGATGGTAACATCGGTCGCTATAATTTCAACCTGGCCAGGAGCCATGGCTTTGAGTTCTTCTAATTTCTCTGCAGTTCTGGCAACTGCAATCACTTTGGCACCTTCTTCAATAAGCGCCTCGGCTATTGCGCGGCCAAACCCTCTTGTGGCACCAATAACCAAAAAGTACTTGTCGTTTAAATTTAAATTCATCTGTATCTATTTTTATGTAACCGTGCTAAAGTACAAAATATGAGCATATTTCAGCATATTATTGAATGGATTTTTTTAATACCAATAAATAATTGAATATGAATGATTTAAGACAATTATTTTCTGTTTTATTAGATGTATAATAAATGGAATGGGGTGCTGCTTTTTTCCTGTTTTTAGTTAAATAAACACATTCACCTTATCTTTACCCGCAAAATTGACATCTGAATTAAAATCAAAGATGCAAAATAATATCTTTTCAATTGGTTTTACCCGATTAGTGAACAGGGTTTTTTTCGTATTCCTGTTTGCCGGGTTTTTATCATGCAGCAAAAAGCCCGTAGATACCGTCTACTTCGAGTTTTCCAAATCCCAGGGTTTCTTTGTGGTGAACGAAGGCAATTTCATGTATGGAAATTCCAGCCTTTCGTTTGTTGATTTAGACAACCAATTTGCGCACAATCAAATTTTCTATGCCCGAAATGCCGCCCCCCTGGGCGATGTGGCGCAGTCGGTGAACATTCGAAACGGCTCCATATATATTATGGTGAACAATTCGGGGAAGATTTATGTGGCCGACGATAATACTCTGGAATTCAAGGGAAGTATTACCGGACTCAACTCTCCCCGCTATTTGGAGTTTATTTCGGAAGATAAAGCTTATGTGAGCGACTTGTATTCCCAAAGCATCCATATTATAAATCCCCTTACTTATGAAAAAACAGGAGAAATCAATCTGGAGGGGGGAAGATATCACCGTTCGTCGGAGCGCTTGCTCTTAAAAGGCGACACTGTCTTTACCAATTCCTGGTCCAATGGCAAAGAGATTCTTCTCATCAATAGCCGCACCGACGAGTTGGTGGGTTCATTGGAAGTGGGAGCACAACCCCAATCCATGGCATTCGATTCCAATGGCAAACTTTGGGTGCTTTGCGATGGGGGTTACGAGGGCAACCCATTCTTCTACGAAAAACCACAGCTCATGCGCATCGACACCCGAACTATGGAAATTGAAAAAGTATTCTTTTTCGATTTGGAAACAAGTCCCACAGAGCTCGCCATACACAACGATACACTTTGGTTCATCAACCGGCATATCTATCGCCAATCCATTTACGACTCGCAATTGCCCGACAAACCCTTCATTTCAAGCCCCTATCCCGACGATTACGGTGGATTTTATGCCTTGGGAATCGACCCTGCCACTTCTCATATTTTGGTAGCCGATGCCATCGATCATCAGCAAAACGGAATTGTTTCCGAATACAACGGCAATGGGGAGCTTTTAAACAGCTATCAGGTTGGAGTGAATCCGGGGCATTTCCGGTTTAAAAAATGATAAACCAGATTTCGATGATGTCATTAACTCACCAATTCAACGCTTCCTCATAATCCGCATCGGTAATAATATACTCATAGAGATATTCATAGTCATCAACTCGCCCACCCTTCCATGATTTTTCATCCCAAATATTTTGCAATAAACCCTGTTCTTCAACACGGTAGTGAGTAATTGAAACAGTATCATTATAGGTGATGATAACAGAATCGCCAGAAAAGAGCGGTGGCATAGGAACTCCCCACCGGGCATTAAATTTTTCCATATTAAAATCACCTGCTTCTAACCTAATGGTATCTTGTATTATAAGAATAATTTTTTGGTTTGAATTGTTCCTGATATAATATTTAGACGAAGTGTTATGGTCAACACAGGAAACGGTAAGGAATGCTGTTAAAATTAGATAAACCCATTTTTTGTACTGCCCGATATTTTTCATTGCTAATTTTCAGTTTCTGTATTTATTTCATTTGACTGTTAAACGCATTCTCATAATCTTCATCAGTAATATTATAATCAAATACATATCTATAACCTTCTACTTCTCCACCCACCCACGATTCTCTGTAAAAAAAATTCCGAATACTGTCTTGTCCTTCAATCCTGTAATGAACCATATTTATGGTGTCATTAAATGATATCACTACAGAATCTCCCCAAAATGGGGGCGGGCTTGGAATACAGCCTTCACATTCGTTTTGATATTTTGCCTGTTCTCCGGTATTAAGTATATACTGCCGAAGTATTTCACCATCAAGAAACTGTTTAAAATCAACCTTTTGATTTGATTTGTTATTGATAAAATACTCACCCAATCTATTGTCGGGCTCAGGTGAGCAAGAAATGGCCAGGAGAATTATTGTGATCCAAATGTAGAAGTGTATTCTTTTCATTTTTCCGAAAATTGATGAGTCCGGTCTAAAAAGGTCCTAAAAGTATATTGAAATTCACAATTCATTGTTTATCAAATAGTTGCATTTTTGAATTGTGTTTCATAAAACATTAGTAATCAAGTAGTTGTATTTATATCTTCGTTTTTGATGGCTTTTTAGACCGGACTCATAGATACATTGCAAAAGGATAAGGCAAAATAAGGACCATTTATATTAACGTTCTCCCAACCTCAGTTAACATTTTTTAAAACAGGCTTTCTCGTACATCATTATATATTTGCGCAACTAAAAAAAATACCAATGATGCAGACTGATATTAGAGAATTGAATGAAAGAATCAGATTGGAAAGTTCTTTTATTGATGTATTAAATCTGGAGATGAATAAAGCTATTGTAGGTCAAAAGCATATGATTGACAGTCTTTTAATTGGCCTGCTCTCCAATGGTCACATCCTTCTCGAAGGAGTGCCCGGCTTAGCAAAAACTCTTGCCATTACTTCCCTTTCGAAAGCGGTTGATGGTAAGTTTGCCCGTATCCAGTTCACACCCGATTTACTTCCCGCCGACTTGTTGGGAACCCTCATCTACAGCCAAAAGAAAGAGGAATTCCAGATAAGAAAAGGCCCCATATTCGCCAACTTTATTCTGGCCGATGAGATAAACCGAAGCCCCGCAAAAGTTCAATCGGCACTGCTCGAAGCCATGCAGGAACGCCAGGTTACCATTGGCGACGAAACTTTCCCGCTTCCACAGCCCTTTTTGGTGATGGCCACTCAAAACCCCATTGAACAGGAAGGTACCTATCCGCTTCCCGAAGCCCAGGTGGATCGTTTCATGCTCAAGGTCATTATCAATTACCCCAAACAGGAGGAAGAAATGCAAATTCTTCGTCAAAATATCTCCAACAGCTTTCAGGTAATCAATGCGGTGGTTAAACCCTCCGATATTTTGAAAGCCCGCGAAGTGGTGAGGGAAGTTTATTTGGACGAAAAAATCGAGAAATATATTACCGATATCGTATTTGCAACCCGTTATCCCGAAAAATACAAACTCGAAAAGCTCAAACCACTCATCAGCTTTGGTGGCTCACCACGTGCCTCCATCAGCCTGGCTCTTTCGGCCAAAGCATACGCCTTTATCAAACGCAGAGGCTATGTGGTTCCCGAAGACATCAGAGCAGTGGCCCACGATGTATTGCGCCACAGAATTGGTTTGACCTACGAAGCCGAAGCCGAAAACATTACTTCCGAAGATATCATCAACGATATTCTGAACATGGTGGAAGTTCCTTAGTGGAGTTTCTGGCAATAGAGACGGGCTCTTTCAAAAGGCATAAATTCTCATTGAGAAATTTGCACCTGGAATAAACAGCTCAAAATCTTGATTTTACGGTTCAGAAAATTCGTAATATGCTATTGTAATTGAGAATGAACATTAAAAACCTAACACATTGACTGCAAAAGAGATTTTTAAGAAAGTTCGCAAGATTGAGATAAAAACCCGCGGGTTGAGCAATCATATTTTTGCCGGACAATATCATTCCTCTTTTAAAGGCAGGGGGATGGCTTTCAGCGAAGTACGCGAATACAACTATGGCGACGATGTGCGCAATATCGATTGGAATGTAACCGCCCGCTTCAATAAACCTTTTGTCAAAGTTTTTGAAGAAGAACGCGAAATGACCGTGGTGCTCCTTATCGATGTTTCTGCCTCGCATGAGTTTGGTACTATTCAGTCGTTCAAACAGGATGTAATTACCGAAATAGCTGCCGTTCTTTCTTTTTCGGCCATTAAAAACAACGATAAGGTGGGGGTGATTTTCTTCAGCGATAAAATTGAAAAATTTATTCCCCCCAAAAAAGGGAGTACTCATATTTTAAGAATCATCAGGGAATTGGTCGATTTTCAGGCCGAAAGCAAAGGAACAGATATTGCCGGAGCCCTGAAGTTTCTCACCAACGCCATTAAAAAACGTTGCACCGCTTTCGTTATCTCCGACTTCAAAAGCCCAGCTTTTATGGATGCACTTAAGATAGCCACCAGCAAGCACGATGTGATGGCCGTCCGCATCTTCGACCAAAGGGAATCGGAAATGCCCAATGTGGGTCTCATTCAAATGGTGGATGCCGAAACCGGCGAAACCCGCTGGATGGATACCTCCGATCGGTCCACCCGCGAATTCTTTAGCGAAAAAGCCCGGCTTGAAGAGCTTCAGGTAAAAGAAGTGTTTAAAAAATCGGGGGTCGATATGGCAAATATCAGCACCGGAGAAGACTATGTAAAACCTTTGGTGGTTATGTTTAAAAAACGAGAAGCACGAGCCTGATGAAACAACCCTGGTTTTTAAACACAACGAATAGGTTAAAAAATCTCTGTATAAGGGAGTTACATCATTCCTTTAAAATCAATTTTGATATGATTAAAATGAAAAAACTGATTTTTGGACTAACCATATTTCTGCTGAGCCTGCCTGCATTTGCTCAGCAACCCGAAATATCTGTTTCTGCCGATACCAATGCTATTCTTATCGGCGAGCAGGTTCGATTAGACATCAAAGGGGTTTTTCCTTTGAAAAGCAGGGTATCTTTTCCCTCTTTCAAGGATACTCTCACCTCGCTTATCGAAATAGTTTCGGCTTCGGCCATCGATACTGCCATAAACAAGTCGGATAATACTCAAACACTGAGTCAGCAATTGATAATCACCTCTTTCGATACAGGTTATCATGTGATTCCCCCGCTGGCTTTTGGGGTGCTAAAAAGTGGTGATGTTAATTTTGAGAACTTTGAGAGCCAACCCCTGTTGCTCAATGTCTTCACCGTGGAAGTCGATACCACCAAGGAGATAAAACCCATTGCCGATCCCATGGACGAACCCTATACCTTTAAGGAATTTCTTCCCTATATCGGTCTGGCTCTCCTTTTGGTTGCTTTGATTCTCGGTGGAATCTATTTCTACAGACGGTGGAAAAAGAATCAGCCACTTTTCGTCAGAAAAGAAAAGCCGGCACTTCCGCCTCACGAGCAAGCCCTGTTGGATTTACAAGCCCTGAAACAGAAAAAACTCTGGCAAAACGATCGTCTCAAAGAGTATCATACCGAACTTACCGATATAGTGAGGATTTATATCGAAGGTCGCTTTAATATTGCCGCAGTCGAAATGGTGACCTCCGAAATTATGGAGTCTCTGAGAGCAGAAAGTGTTAACAGTCAGGTTCTTTCTAAAATAAAAGCTACTTTTGAACTGGCCGACCTGGTGAAATTTGCCAAATCGGGCGCCACAGCTCTGGAGAACGATACGAGCTTTAATAACTGCTTCGATTTTGTTCAGGAAACCAAAATGGTGATGCCTGAGCCTTTGCCTGAAAAGCCCGAAACCAACGAAAAGGAGGTAACCCATGTTTCATAATACTGAATTTGCCAACCCTGAGCTTTTCTGGTTATTCCTTCTCATACCTGCCTTAGTGGCCTGGTATATCTGGAAATACCGCGAGAACTATTCAAAAATGACCATTTCGGGGCTCAGCCATTTCAAGGGAGCTCCTGTTACCTTGCGCCAACGATTTATCCACTTGCCTTTTGTGCTTAAAATTCTGGTTTTGTCGCTTTTAATTGTGGCTTTAACCCGTCCGCAAAGCAGCAGCGAAAGAGAAGATGTGTCCATCGAAGGTATCGACATTATAATGGCCATAGATATTTCGAGCAGTATGCTCGCCCAGGATCTTCAGCCCAACAGGCTCGAAGCCAGTAAAAAAGTGGCCATCGATTTTGCCAAAGGCCGTCCGAACGACCGCATGGGGCTCGTAATCTTTAGCGGTGAAGCTTTCACCCAATGTCCGCTCACCACCGACCATCAGGTGCTCGAACACCTGTTTACCGAAGCGCGTAGCGGAATGATAGAAGATGGAACCGCCATTGGCGACGGATTGGCCACAGCCATCAGCCGGCTCAAAGACAGTCAGGCCATTAGTAAGGTCATTATTCTCATTACCGATGGGGTGAGCAATATGGGAGCTCTTGATGCTTCCTCTGCTGCCGAAATAGCCAAACTTTATGGCATTCGCGTTTACACCATTGGTGTGGGAACCATGGGCACCGCTCCTTATCCTGTTCAAACTCCCTTTGGGGTTCAAATGCAACAGGTTGAAGTGAAGATCGATGAGCTCCTGTTGCAACAGGTTGCCGATATGACCGATGGAAAATACTATCGCGCCACCAGCAATAAAAAGCTGCAGGAGATTTATCAGGACATCGATACTCTGGAAAAATCGAAAATCGACGTCACCGTTTTCAGCAAAAAGAGCGAAGAATTCCACCGTTGGGTTTTGGCCGCAGCCTTACTCTTCCTGCTTATGATTGTTTTAAAGTACACCTGGTTAAAAACATTACCATAAAATTTTGCAAATGATAAAATTTGAAGACATAAGCTTTTTGTATGGATTGATTGCCATTCCAATTTTCTTTGTGCTTTTCTATTATATGATATTGCAAAGAAAAGCCCGCCTGAAAAAGCTGGGGGATTTGACGCTGGTAAAACGACTCATGCCCGAACAACCCACATCCAAACTGTGGTGGAAATTTACCACCCGGATTTTTATCTATGCCCTTTTGGTGGTTGGGTTGGCCAATCCCCAAATTGGCAGTAAGCTCGAACAAGTTGAAAGAGAAGGAGTTGATCTTATGATAGCTCTCGATGTGTCCAACAGTATGCTGGCCGAAGATATCAAGCCCAACCGCCTTGAACGAGCCAAACAAGCCATCTCTAAATTGGTGGATAATCTGCAGGGCGACAGAATCGGGATTGTGGTTTTTGCCGGACGTGCCTACACGCAGCTGCCCATCACCTCCGACTACAGCGCCGCCAAGCTTTTTATCAATACCATCGACACCGATGTGGTGCCCACCCAGGGAACCAGCATTGGGCAGGCCATCAGCCTGAGTATGGAAGCGTTTAACAATAGTAAACAAGAGAAAGCCATCATTGTGATAACCGATGGCGAAGACCATGAAGACGATCCGGTTTCTGCTGCCGAAGAAGCTGTTGAGAATAATATCAGCGTTTACACCATTGGTATCGGACTGCCCGAAGGAGCCCCAATTCCTGTTTACAGCAATGGAACCCAGGTGGGATACAAAAAAGACATCAGTGGAAAAACAGTCGTCACCAAGCTCGACGAGATTACTCTGCAAAAAGTTGCTGCTGCGGGAAATGGCATTTATGTGAGAGCCAACAATACATCCGCCGGATTACAGGATGTGTTCGACCGCATCAACAAAATGGAAAAACAGAAATACGAGTCGAAGATTTTCTCCGATTACGAAGATAGGTTTCAATATTTTATTGGATTGGCTTTTCTGCTCCTCCTACTCGATGTCTTTATCACCGATAAAAGAAGCAAATGGGCCGACCGGTTCAATTTTTTTCAAATTAAAAACCCCAACGACAATGAAAATCAGATATAATCAATGGATATTTATCGTGCTTCTGGGCTTGTTGTCATCGAATATTTGGGCTCAAAGCGATAAGAAATTAGTTCGCGAAGGCAATAAGGAGTTTACGAATGGCAACTTTAGCGAAGCCGAAATAAAATACCGCAAGGCCATTGAAAAAAATCCCGCCAAAACCAATGCCCAGTTCAATTTGGGCGATGCCTTGTACAAGCAGGAGAATTATGAAAAGGCTGCAGAATCTTTTTCCAAAGTTCCTGTGGAGAATGCCACTCCCGAAGACAAATCGAACACCCGGTACAATCTGGGGAATTCCTATCTGAAAGCCGGTAAGCTCGACGAGAGTATTGCGAGCTATAAGGAAGCACTCAAGCTAAATCCCAAAAACGAAAATGCCCGCTATAACCTGGAGTATGCCCGTCAGAAACAGAAAAAGCAGGAAGAGAATAAAGACCAGAACCAGGACAAAAACCAGGACAAGAACCAGGATCAAAATCAGGATCAGCAGCAGCATGATCAAAATAAAGACCAGCAGCAGGATCAGAAACAGGATCAGCAGCAAGACCAGCAACAGCAAAACGAGCAGCAAAACAGCAAGGATAGCAAACAGGGTCAGCAAAACGAGCAGCAAGCCCAAAAAATCAGTAAGAAAGATGCTGAACGTATGCTCGATGCGCTGAAGAACAACGAAAAAAAGACCTTAGAAAAGATAAATAAGGAGAAAAAGCAAAATGCTAAGGTCATAAAATCGGAAA
This sequence comes from Draconibacterium orientale, assembly GCA_020718205.1. GTDB lineage: Bacteria > Bacteroidota > Bacteroidia > Bacteroidales > UBA12170 > UBA12170. Next base: position 24,237 of record DYSN01000031.1, on the reverse strand, counting down.
AGGACTGGTAATGAGCTTGTTAAAATTGTATTTTAGAGTATTTTAGGAATTGTTTGGGTAATGATTACTTTTGCAAATTAAAATAGAGAATAGGAAAAATGAAACGAATTGTTCTGTTATTGATCGTTGTTTTAAGTTTTGCCGGATTGTCACTAAGAGCCGATGAGGTAGATTTTAAAGTCTCTGCACCAGCTCAGGTGAGCATGGGCGAACGTTTTCGTGTTACCTATCAGATAAATGCCGAAATTGATGAATTTACGCCCCCATCGTTCAATGGGTTCAATATTTTGAGTGGCCCCAGCAAGGGTCAAAACAGCAGCATCCAGATTGTCAACGGAAAAGTAACCCAAAGCATCAGCATCAGCTACACCTATATTCTTGCTGCTTCTAAGGAGGGTGAACTGGAATTGGCGCCGGCCACAGCAAGGGTGGGAAATAAAACCTATCAAACCAAATCGAAAAAGATTCAGGTTTCAGCCCCCACAGCCCCGGCACAAAACCAGCAAAACAACAACAAAGCCGATTCAGACTCTCAGGGTCAGCTCAAAGCCGACGACGTTTATATCAAGGCTTTTGTGAATAAAAGGAATGTGACCCTGGGCGAGCAGCTCATTGTTACCTATAGAATTTATACCAAAGTCCCGGTAAGCAATCTGAGCATAGATAAACAATCGGCCTTTGGCGGATTTTGGAGCGTGGATTTATTGGAGAACGATGGCAACCTGAAACAATCCACCGAGGTTATCAACGGAGAAGAATATATTGTTGCCGACTTGAAAAAAGCCGCACTTTTCCCTCAAAAAACAGGGGATTTGGAAATAGAGCCCATGACCTTGAATTGTCTGGTTCAGGTGCAAACAGGCAAAAAACGCACCACTACCAACGATCCGTTTTTCGATAGCTTCTTCAACGACCCCTTCTTTAGCAACAGCTTTAGAAATGTAGAGAAAAGCCTGGTTTCCAATGGAATAAAGGTAAGCGTGAAAGATTTGCAATCCCAACAAAAACCAGCTTCTTTCACAGGTGCGGTTGGGCAGTTTTCTCTGGGCTCCAATATCGACCACAAAGCAGTAGCGGCCAACGAAGCCATCACCATAAAATATACCATCAGCGGAAATGGAAACATTGATTTATTGCCCGATTTAAACGCAAAATTCCCTGCCGATTTTGAAGTCTACGATCCAAAAATCAGCATCAAGACACGGAAGGAAAAAGAAGGAATATCGGGTTATAAAACCTATGAATATACAGTAATTCCCCGCAGCGCAGGAACTTATGAAATTCCATCGGTCACTTTCTCCTATTTCGACCCGGCAAAGAATGCCTACTTAGAACTCAACAGCGATGCCTATGAGGTTACTGTTACCAAATCATCGCAATCAGCTTCGCAGAATGTCACCTACAGCAGTGATTCCAAGCAGGATATCCGATATTTGGGCAATGACATACAATACATCTTTTTAATGCCCTTTGAGGTAGAGCCCTTCGAGCATTTCTTTTTCGGAAGCTGGAGCTTTTACCTTCTCCTTTTGAGCCCTTTAGCCTTGATGATATTTGTGTATCTGTTTTGGCAGAAAGAGAAGCAAAAGCGCGGAAACACCCATTTAATGCGCAATAAAAATGCCACCAAAATGGCGAAGAAACGTTTATTGAAAGCCCATGAATTCTTGAAATCGCGACAGGAAACTGCTTTTTACAATGAGATGGCGCAAGCCCTTTGGGGTTATGTGAGCGATAAATTCAGCATACCGCTCTCAGAGCTTTCCAACACCACTGTTACCGAGAAGCTGAGCGCCAAAGGCGTTTCGGAGTCCATCATTCAGGAATTTATCTCGACCCTGAACAACTGCGAATTTGCACGGTTTGCTCCGGGCGATAAAGAATCGATGATGGAAAACGTGTACCAACAGGGGTTTTCTATTATGAGTAAAATTGAAGATGAATTGAAATAGGGTTTAGAATCAATAATAAAGTCTGAATGGATAACTTTAATGCTAAACAAATGAAAATGAAATATTTCATAGGGTTAATGATGGTTTTACTATCCTTAACTTCCACAGCACAGGATTTTAGCTCAAAGCTTCTGAAAGCGCAGGATTTATATGCCAGATCGCAATACGATTCTGCGGCCTTAATATATCAGTCAATAATTGACGGGGGCTATCAATCACCCGAATTGTACTATAACCTCGGAAACAGCTATTTTAAGCTCGACGAGATACCAAGTGCCATTTTGTATTTCGAGAAAGCCGCCCGACTCAATCCCAACGATGAGAATATTCAGCACAATCTGCAACTCTGCAATTCCATGATTCCCGACCGTATTGACCAGTTGCCGCAGCTTTTTTTCATCCGATGGTATGTGAGTTTATACAATTATTTCCCCATTGATACCTGGGCTTCCATCATCATTGTTTTGATGGGTATTTTCAGTGTATTCTTTCTTATTTTTCTGCTCAGCGAAAGAATACTGTTGAAGAAGCTGGGATTTTGGTCGGCAGTCCTGTTTCTGCTGCTTACCATGTTTAGTTTGTTTCTCACTTACCAAAAATACAGTTCCTTCAAGCAGCACAACGATGCCATTATTTTCACCCCCAGCATCACCGTTAAAAGCTCACCGACTCAAAACAGCGTTGATTTATTTGTTTTACACGAGGGCACCAAAGTGACCATTCTCGATACTGTGAGTGGCTGGAAAAAGGTAAAAATTCAAAACGGAAGTGTGGGTTGGATCGAAGGCGATAAGCTCGAAATTATCTGATTTTTGACCCGATATTTTGGCATTTTTTAATCATTTTTGATTCATTTTTTCTGCTTTTGGTGCCATTTTGGAGACAAAAAATGTGGCTTGCCCTTAGATTCACTTTGTAAAACGCCTAAAAAAGCTCCCAATTTACCCTGAATACACCATTTTTAAAGGTATTTCACACGGATTTTGCAGGTTTGTGGGTCAGAAAATCACTGAAACTTATACAGGATTGGTTATGATGTGTAACTTGCATAAATTTAGATGATTGAGTTCAAATAATGACGTATAAACAGCCCAAATAGCAGGGGTAGAGGTCATTTTTGTCAGCGCCTGATTAAAAAACTCCATAAATCCTTAATTATTGTTAAAACAAAATAGCTCTGAAAGTTTGTTATGATTCAAATTTAATGTAATTTGTGCCATTATTTTAGAATCATTCAGAAAACAGTACAAATAAAAACAAGCGGGTATGAAAAATAGATTTTTACAATTTACCTTTTTAGTTTTTCTTACAGGATTTGCATCAGCAGTTATGGCCAGCCTATCAGATGGTGGCCAGAATACATCCTCTACCAAAAAAATGTCTTCGGGAGAGTATTTGCACAAGATAAGAAGTAACCAAAATACAGGTATTATTTCTGTGTCAGATGTCATCAATGCAAGAAAAGCTTCGCAGGAATTATTTGCCAGTAAAGGAATTGAATCCACCTACGAGTGGAGTGCTCTGGGTCCAATCAATATGGCCGGATCTACTAAGGCAGTGCTTTTCGATAATCGGGATGCCAGTGGGAACACCCTTTTTGTTGGCAGCACATCTGGTGGCTTGTTCAAAACAATCAACTACGGTGCCACCTGGGAAAAAGTTGCAATGGACAATATTTTGAATGTAGCCACCATCTGCCAGACTTCGAATGGTACCATCTATGCCGGAACCGGGGTAAGCCTTGAACCTGCTACCGAAAATTTATCGGAGGGTAGTACCATTGGTAAAGGAATTTTCCAATCGACTTCGGGCGGCTCTTTCGAGCTCATGGCCGGTACTGAACCAACCGGAACCGATGGCAATGGTGAGTGGGCATTTATTCAAAAACTTGCCGTGGATGCGGGCAATCACCTTTTTGCAGCCACCAACACTGGATTGAAATATTTCGATGGCTCCAGTTGGAGTCTTGCCAAAGCTGGTGCCGAAAGCCTTGTGGGTAAAAGCTGCGATGTGGTTACTGATGGCGATATTTTGATTACTGCTGTAGCAGGAAAAGCCTATGTTTCCACCACAGGAGTCAATGGATTTGTACTCGTTTCGGGTATCGAAGAAGGTATGTTGCCCGAGGGAATCTTTGGAAATATCAAATTCGCCATTTCCCCTTCAAACAATAATTATATCTATGCCAGCTACATCACTGCTGCTGGTGCATTATACAACGTATATGTATCCACCGACAAAGGAAATTCCTGGCGCGTGGTTTATCCGGGTGGTTCTTCACTGGGCGATATTTTTAATGGCCAGGGTTTGAGAAACAACGCCATTGCTGTGGATCCTGCCAACGAAAAAACTGTTTTACTTGGAGCTTACGATATGTTCAGAGGTTACGAAGCGCAACCCACTGGCTATTACAGCTGGTCACAAATCACCAATGGAAACGACAATCCATATCCCGAAATGGGAACAACACAATATGTTCATTTTGGCGTGAATGGAATTTATTTCAATCCGGCGAACAGCAACCATGTAATTATTGCAACCGATGGCGGATTGAGCATTACAAAAGATGGCTTCTCCAGTACACAGCTTCTCAACAGAGGCTATGTTTCAAGCGAGTATTTCACTATCAATTCTTCGAAAAGTGGCGTAGTAATCGGTGGAGTTCATTTCAACGGTGTTCATCTTATTTACGATAATGGCGCCAAACAAGCCATTGACCTGCTTGGCAGCTTCGGAACTCCAAGTCCCGAAACAGGCGGTTTCAGCTATATCAGCTTTATTAACCCTGAGTTCTATGTGGTTTCTTCAGCCGAAGGCTCATTCTTCAGAAGCGAAGATGAAGGAGAAAATTATAATGCCGATATCTTGTCAGGCATTACCCTGGGAGCTGAATTTATTACCCCACTTCTAATTTGGGAAACTACCAACGATCCTTATCCCGGCGATTCTGCTGCATTTATAGCAAATGCTGACTATACCACTGGCGACGAGGTTTGGGTAACAAGTAATAATTATGATTATCCTTTTAAAGCCACTTTAACAGCCCCTGTTGCCAATGGTGAAACAGCTTTGATTCCAGATGTGGTAACAACAAAAAGCTTTCTCGCAGTTCAGGGCAACGATGCCGTAGCTGGTTTCGAAGGTGGTGTTTATATGACTACCGGAATGCTTGATTATACTGCCTCCCCAGCCTGGTGGCAAATAGGTGCCGTAGAAGGAATTCCTACCTGTATGGCCTTATCTAAAGATGCAAACTACCTGTGGGTTGGAACACTCGAAGGCAAACTTTTCCGCTTGTCGAATATTGCCAGAGCCAACAGTCAGGCTAAAGCTTCTATCACCAGTCCCGGTTGTATCATTGCAAAAACCGAGATTGCAAATATTTCCGGTCAAGCCATTACTTCTATTTCTGTGGATCAGAAAAACAGCAATAACGTAGTATATACACTGGGTAATTATGGAAACAACGATTACGTTTTTGTGTCTACCAATGCCATGAACGATAGCCCCGCTTTCAACTCCATTCAAGGTAATTTGCCCAAGATGCCCGTATATGCTTCTTCTTTCGAAGTCAATAACGATGGTTTAATTTTTCTGGGTACTGAAAACGGTTTGTTCTTCACCGATAATTTTAATGCTCAAAATGTGAGCTGGACTTTTGAAAACTCTGAATTTGGTAATGTACCGGTTTTTGCCATCAAACAGCAAAGCAACAACTGGCCTTATACTGCCATGCCTGTTGGAGAAACATACCTGATTTATCCTGCTGCCAATAACTATGGCTCTCTGTATATTGGAACCTTCGGATCTGGGGTCTATGTAACCCGCGATTTTGTGGGATTCGACGAATTTGAAGAAAATCTCGTTTCGGCAAATAGCATAGCCATTTATCCAAACCCTGCCAGTCGTTCTGCACAGGTGGCTTTCCGCTCGAACAGAAGCAATCAGGGTACTTTGAATGTGTATGATTTAAGTGGTAAGCTGGTTCATCAGCAAAATATAGAAGTAAAGACAGGATTAAACACCATAAACATCGAAATGAACGACCTTGACAATGGTTCTTATATCATCAGACTTCAGGATGGTGAGAAAAGCTATCAGTCTAAACTTGTGATATCTAAATAGTTTATAATATTTAAATAATATAATGATGAAGAAATTTTACGGAATATTTATCATAATGATAATGGTGCAATTCTCTTTTGCTCAGAAAGTTGGTGTGCCACAGCTTCAATCTCCTGCCGATGATTTTGCTACAGCAATGCCCGATGCCATATTGGATTGGGATGCTGTTGCCGGGATTGGCGAAATTAAATATCAGGTTCAATTAGCTACCAATGCCGATTTTACCAACCCTGTAGTTGACCAGTCCAACATACAACTGAGCGCGTATTATTGCGAAAATCTGCTTTATAACCAGGAGTATTTCTGGAGAGTGAAGGCCACAGATGAAGCGGGCACATCCAACTGGAGTTCTGTATTTTCATTTACCACCTTTTCTTCTGTGGTGGTTGATAAACCCAGCAACAACGCCGATAAACAAGACTTGAGAGTTGTGTTTAAATGGAAAAACAAAGTGAATAACGTAACCATTACCGGTGTGGCTTTCTACGATTTACAAATCGACACAGTGAATAGTTTTGATAGCCCTTACCTGAATCACTACATTGTTTCCGGATCGTTGTTTGAATTCAAGTCCGATTATTTGTTGTTTGGAGCTACTCATTTCTGGAGAATGCGTCCCGCAAATCCAAATGGAGCCGGCGAATGGAGCAATATCAGAACCTTCGAAACCATGCCCACTGTCGAGTTGGACAAACCATTGAATAATGCCTCCAATCAAGCTCTCGATTTAACAATTAAGTGGAAATCGTTGGCGGGCTCAAATAGCGATGTTTTTGAATATACGATCGAAGTTTCTACCGATGAGGCATTTACAAGTCCGGTAACCTATATCACCAGTGAGGTTGTATTCTTACCTACATTCCTTAAATTCAATCAGGAATATTGGTGGCGGGTGAAAGCATCGCATGTTAACGATGTTTCCGAATATTCTGAAGTTCGTAAATTTTCAACTGTTCCAAAGGTTACATTGGTTGGTCCTGAGAACAATACCGTGCTCGAGACCACTCGTCCAACGCTTGAGTGGACTGCCATTTCAGGGGTTGAAGGTTATCAGGTTCGGGTAGCAAAAACTGCTGACCTGACAAACGCCGTGTATTATTCAACCATAAACAGCGAGTATCCGCTGCCTACACTGAATAAAGACCAGGACTATTTTTGGTCTGTAAGAGCTTACAAAACTACCGATACCTGCGATTGGGCCAATAATTTTACTTTCCATATTCCCTGGAACGTGGGTATTAATGATGTGCAAGCAATTTCTGAAGTATCAGTATTCCCAAATCCTGCAACCACACATATTAAAGTTTCTTTCAACACACGAAATGCAGGAGCGGCTTTAATTACCATTACCGATGTTTTGGGACAAAATGTGAAACAGGATAATATAGAGATTTCTGCCGGTAAATTCAGCAAAACAATCGATGTTGCCGAGCTTAATAAAGGAATCTATTTTATAGAGATTCAACAAAATAGCACTAAAAAAGTAATGAAATTTGTGGTAAAATAATCCACTATGTTAAAACATAAAAAGAGCTGTGCCATGCTGGTGCAGCTCTTTTTTTTATCATTGCTGCACTATAAATCCGGCGTTTTCGTTTATCAACAAAATGATGTTATCATTTAAAAACACATGATAAAATCATTCGTTTTATTGTTGATATTTTAGCATAATCAAATAAAAGACCATGCAAAAACGATTGTTTATTAGCTTTTTAACACTATTTCTGACCATCACATTTCCGGGGATTCTTCGGGCTCAAAGCCCGGTTTCGGGGCAGGAATATGGTACCAATCTTTTGTTGGTGCAACAGCTTATGGATGATAACAGGTTTCTGGCTGCCCAAAAGCTCTTGGATCAACTGAACGAAAAAGAGCTCAGCGAAAGCCAAATGACTGAAACAGAATATTTTAAAGCCATAATTTCGCTTAGGCTAGACGAGATGGATGCGGCTGAGAAAGCAGCGAATTTTGAATCAAAATATCCCTCATTTAGTCGGATTTCGGAGCTTCGCTACACTCTTGGAAATCATTATTTTAGTCATTCAAAATTCAAGGATGCCGCCCAGATCTATGCGCAGGCAGATGCAAGCCTGTTGAGCAACGACGACCGGAATGCCTATTTCTTTAAATATGGCTACAGTCAGTTTATGCAGGGAAAAACCAAAGAAGCCAAGGGACTTTTCTACAAATTGAAGGACTCAAACACAACTTATTCCCCATCCGCTACATACTACTATGCCCACATCAACTACGATGAGAAAAACTTTCCATCGGCCATGAAAGGCTTTCAGGCCTTGCAGTCCGATCCGGTTTTTAAACCCATTGTTCCCTATTATATTACTCAGATTTACTATCAGGAAAAGGATTATGACAAATTACTCGAAATAGGGCCGGCATTATTTAAACAGGCACAGGGCCCCAGAAAAAACGAAATTGCAAAGGTTATCGGCGATGCTTACTTTAAATTGGGCAGATTCAGCGAATCCATTGAATATCTCGAATTTTACCGGGCCAACAGTCAGGGGGGATATCAAAAATCCGATTATTATCAGTTGGCCTTTGCGCATATGAAAGCCGGACACGATTCGGAAGCCATCAAGTATTTCGAGAAGGTTGGGAATAAGCAGGACACCCTGTCGCAATATGCCCTTTATAATTTAGGAACCTGCTACTTAAAAACCGATCAGAAGGAGTTTGCGGGGAAGGCTTTTTATGCGGCCTATCAGTTAGACGTGAATCAGGAAGTGAGAGAAGATGCTTTGTTTAATTTTGCCAAAATATCCTACGAACTCAGCAACGACCCCTATAACCGGGCCATTTCGGCCATCAATGCCTATCTGGAAGCCTATCCGCAAAGCAAGCGCAAAAACGAAGCCTATACCTATCTGGTCAATTTGTTTCTATCTTCCAAAAACTATAAAGGGGCTTTGGTAGCCCTTGAAAATATTGATGACCGTACTCCAGAGCTTAATAAAGCCTATCAGCTTATTGCTTTCCACAGGGGGATAGAACTCTATGGCGAAAGTCGTTTTACCGAAGCCGGCAACCTGTTCGAAAAATCGATGAAATTGCCCAACGATGCCCTGCTTCAGCTTCAGGCCAAATACTGGCTTGCCGATTGCCATTATCAGATGAAGGCTTATGACCAAAGCATTGTTCTTTGGAAAGAATTAAACACGGCCTATAAGGTGAAGCAATTGAGCGAATCGGTCAGAATTCCCTATAATATCGCCTTTGCCTATTATGCTCTCAATGATTATCCTCAGGCCATTGAGTGGTTTGGAAAAGTTATTCAGGAAGGCAAAGTTCCAGGGTTGCTTTCCGATGCCTATCTTCGCACAGGCGATTGCTATTACCTGATGAAAGATTTTTCCAAAGCGGCCGGTTTCTATGCGCAGGCTCTTCGGCTCAACGATTCCAACGCCGACTATGCCATGTATCAAAAGGCATTGTCGCATGGCGGACAGGGCGATTTGGAACAAAAGACACTGGAATTGGAAGCATTTTACCCGCGATTTCCCGGATCGGATTTGGCCGACGATGGATTGTATGAACTGGGAACCACCTATCTCATTTTTGAGAAAAATATGCCCGCCATCACCACTTTTCAAAAGCTCGTAAACGATTACCCCCACAGTCCGTTTGTGCGTCAGGCCCTTCTAAAAATAGGGTTGGCCTATTATAATACCGACCAAAAACAGGAAGCGCTGAAAGAGCTGAAACGGGTAGTCGAAAGCTATGCAGGAACCAAAGAATCGAAAGAAGCATTGGTGAGCATCAGGAATATCTATGTGGAATCCAATGCAGCGGATGATTTTTTTGTGTACGTAAAAAATATTCCATTTGCCAATGTGAGCAATAATGCTCAGGATTCTATCAGTTATATGGCCACAGAAAATGTTTACATGAATGGCGACTGTGTGGCAGCAATTTCGGGATTTGGCAGCTATTTAGACCAATTCCCCCAGGGGGCTTTCAATATTCAGGCTCATTTTTACCGGGGTGAATGCTATTATAAAACCAATCAACCCGCTCAGGCATTAGCCGATTACGAGTATGTACTCGAAAAATCGGAAAATGCTTTCCGCGAAACGTCTTTGATGAAATCGGCCAGGATTCAAAGAGCGAATCTGAATTATACCAGGGCATTGGATTATTATAATGAGCTTGCCGAAATTGCATCAGGAGATGCCGGATTGATTGAAAGTATGGAAGGACAGTTGGAGTGTTATTATCAGCTGCAGAGTTTTCCGCAGGTTATACAAACTGCCAAACGAATGCTTTCGTCGCCTGCCGGCAGCGAATCGGGCATAGAAAAGGCGCATTTGTATTTGGCAAGGGCAGCCTTAGAAACCGGCGACCAAATGCTTGCCCAGAGAGAGTATGGCATAGTTTCGAACCTGCTCAGCGGCGAGCCCGCTGCCGAAGCCAAATATCAAATGGCTCATTTAAAATATGAAGACAGGAATTTTAAAGAATCGGAAAAGATTGTTTTTGAACTCATTAATGAGTTTGGCTCCTACGATTTCTGGGTGACCAAAGGGTTTATACTTCTGTCGGATATTTATGTTCAATATGGAAATACTTTCCAGGCGCGTCAAACCCTGCAAAGCATCATCGATAACCAGGAAGACCCTGTTTTGGTAAATCTGGCTTTGCAGAAAAAGAAAATACTCGACGAGGATGAAGAAGCCGAAATCAAGCAACAGAATAAAACGGTAAACGATACTGTTTTTCTCGATGAACAGAACCATTAATCCAAAAAACCGAAGAACCATGTCAGATATTAAAAAGAATATATGCGAATTTACAAGAATTGCAGTGGTAGCCTTGGGGATTCTGCTTTTCTCTACTCAAACTCAGGCTCAGGTGAAGGAGTTGGAAACCAACGAAGAAGTCATGGTGATAGCTCCCTTCAATCCAACCTTAAAAAAGGCTCTGCGACTTCAATTCAATCCGCAAATCGATTCGGCAAAAACTCAAAAACTGCCCATTGAATATATTACTCAGCCCCGGCTTTACGAAACCAATTTTTCAGTAGAAAAACTCACTGCCGCCAAATTCATCGATCGGAAAGATATTTCTTATGCGCAAAACTATATAACCGGAGGCTATGGGATGTATAATACCTTGTATGGAGAAGCTTTCATCAATAAACAATGGAGTAAAAAAACCCAATTGGGCTTACATGTCAGGCATTTCTCAGGCAATGGCGGATTGAGTGAAATGGCTTATCCGGGTTATGCCTTTACCAATGCAACCATTTGGTCGAAGCATCTTTTTACTCATTATAAGGTTTCATTATCAGGTCATTATAAAAGAAATGCGATTCATTATTATGGATTTTTGCCCGAAGATTATCCGGCAGAATTGTTGCAATCGGGCGAGAGATTAAAAAGCGATATTGGGCAGGTATATCAGTTGGCCGGAATAGAAGCTGAAATTCAAAATGCGGGGAGCACTAAAAACCACGATTGGCGGCTTGGAGTCAATTACGATTATTTTCGCGATGATTATGGGTCAACGGAGCAACTGTTTGATTTGAATGGCCACTATCAATCGGCTGTTGAATGGTTCGATGTGGAAAAGCAAGCCATTGGCATTAAAATAAATACCCAAACCTACCAAACCAATTTCAACTATTCAGGTCTATTTCCAACCGTTGATAGTACCGCCGGGTATTTTCACGGGCTCTATGAATTTGCTCCATATTTCAGACTCAATCAAGGGGATTTTAATCTGATGGTTGGCATTAATCTGGGGTTGGCCTTAGATAGCAATTCTGCAGTGGGATTGGCTCCTGTAGTAAAGGCCGATATGGCATTACTCGACGAGCAATTGCAAATCTATGCACTTGCCGACGGGGGATTTAAAAACAATAGTTTCAGCAGTCTGAGCAGTGAGAATGGCTTTGTGAGTCCTGTGTTTCCGTTGAAATATACCAATACAAAATATCACCTGCAATTGGGTGCCAAAGGCCACGTAGCCAATTATATCGACTATCATATCTACGGCGAAATGAGCTCCATCGACCAGTTACCCATGTTTGTCACCGATACCAACAGCCGGTTCGACAATAGTTTTATGGTGATTTATGACGGAGGTCAGCAATGGGGAGTGGGTGCCGAAGCTTCTTTTAAAACGGACCGATGGAATATTGATTTATCGGGTAAATATCAATCGTTTATCATGGATACAGCCACCCGCGCCTGGCAAAAACCCTCGTTGTTGTATCAGTTCAAAGTGGGTTATTACATTCTGGAGAACCTGAATGTCACTGGATTATTGCTGGGTCAGTCGAAAATGTACAACCTATATCAGGGAGAAAAAGTGGTGGAACCCTTTATGGATTTTAGCCTGCATGTAAACTATCATCTCACCCCCAATTTGGGCTTCTTTGTAAAAGCCACCAATATTTTTTCCGATGAATATCAGTTATGGTATAACTATCCGGTGCAAAGTATTGGATTTATGGGCGGCGTTCATTTTGCCTTCTAAAAGCAACGCATTACAGGCTTCTTTAGCGAAATAAGACTTGAATTATTTCAGCAATCGGGTAATTTCGACAAACTCACTCACCGATAATTGCTCAGGTCGCTTGGAAGCCAAATGCGAAAGCTCGGCGGTATGTTCCTTAAACCCCATACTTTTCAGTGAATTGGACAGTGTTTTCCGGCGTTGGTTGAAGGCGGTTTTAATCACATTTTTAAACAATAGCTCATCCACTTCCAGCTGGATGGTATTGTTACGTTTGAGTCTGATGACCCCCGATTTTACTTTTGGAGGTGGAATAAAAACATGTTCGGGCACTGTGAACAGATATTCAATATCGTAGAATGCCTGGAGCAGAACACTCAGAATTCCGTAGACTTTCGAACCTGGTTTTGCAGCCACACGTTCGGCCACTTCCTTTTGAAACATACCCACCACTTCATCCACTCTGTGGCGTTCGTCCCAAACTCTAAAAAGAATCTGGGAGCTGATATTGTAGGGGAAATTGCCAATAATACTGAATTTGCCAGGGAAAATATCGTCGAATTTAAGCCGCAGAAAATCGCCTTTTATCAATTGATTTTTGAGTTGGGGATATTTAAAATTCAGAAAATCCACCGATTCTTCATCAATCTCAATGATTTTAAAATCCGGAAAATTTTTGGTTAAAATAATATCGGTTAAAACGCCTGTCCCCGGGCCAATTTCCAATAGATGTTGAGTGTCGGGATGTATAGCTTCCACTATATTTGCAGCAATATTTTGATCGTTCAAAAAATGCTGCCCCAGTCGTTTTTTGGGTTTTACGTAATTCATGGGGCGAAAGTACGAAAAAGCAGAGGGTTCCAATCATCAACAAACAAAATATCAATACCTTTGTGAGGAAAATACAATAACACAGTCAGTTTTCTTAAAAACCCAAAACATGAAGAATATTTTTTTATTCGTTTTTCTGACCCTTTTTTCCGGAGCCCTGTTGGCTCAAAGTGAAATGGTGGTTAAATTAGTTTCCCCAACAGCAGCGCAAATGGATATCATTAAGGTTGCCAAATACGAGATTACCGCTCAGAGACCGGGCGAATTTGTCGATTTTTTTGTGAGCCCTGACCAGTATCAAAGCCTTGCCAACAAGGGATTTTCGCTAACAATCACTCAGGCCCACGAGCAAAACAAAATCAATCTTTCTGCTCAAAAAGATATTGCAGGCTATCAAACCTACGATGAGGTGGTGGAGTTTTTGCAGCAAATAGCAACAGATTATCCTGAGCTTTGTACCTTGACCGATATTGGCGACAGCTACGGGAAAATAGCCTTTGCCAATGGTGTGAATGGTTATGAGGACTATCAGCACGACATTTGGCTTCTCAAAATTTCGGACAATGTGAACGAATCGGAAGATGAGCCTGCTGTGTATTATATGGGAGCTCACCACGCGCGTGAACCCATTTCCACCGAAGTGGTTTGCGGAATCATCAGTCATTTAACCGGAAATTATGGAGTGGATGATGAGATAACCGATATGATTAATGGAACAGAAATCTATATTGTTCCCATTGTGAATCCCGATGGACACGAAGTGGTTCTGGATCAGCTCAATACCAACTGGCGCAAAAATGCTGCAGATGGCGATGGAAACGGGTTTTTCAACTATAACAGCGGAAGCTACGATGGCGTTGACCCCAACAGAAACTATGGATGGGAGTGGGGAGGCGATGGTTCGTCGGGCGATCAGACTGCTGAAACTTATCGGGGAACAGCTCCATTTTCAGAGCCCGAAAATCAGGCGATGAGAGATTTACTGGCTTCACATCATTTCACCACAGGAATTTCCTACCACAGTTATAGTGAGCTGGTTCTTTGGCCCTATGGCTATGCCCAGGACTGCTTAGCTCCAGATAATACTGCTCTGGTGGAATTGGGAACCCAAATGGCCATGAGCATCCCCAAAATTATTGGTTCCGGACATTATTATCCCGAACAGGCAAACGATTTATACAGTTCATCGGGAACTACCGACGACTGGGCTTATGGAAAACATGGCGTTTTTGCATTCACCGTGGAATTGGGCCAGGAATTTATTCCTCCATCGCCACAGGTTCCTGCCATAGTTAGTGATAACATTCCAGCTGCCATGTTGCTGTTAAACCGCGTAAATCGTCAAACTCTCCGTGGACATGTTTACGATGCAGCCACCAGCGAACCTGTGGTTGCGCAAATTGAAATAGCTGGAATAGATGGTTTGAACAGTCCCCGCGACCCCTATAAGAGTGATGCGGAATTTGGTGCCTATTACCGACTCCTCATGTCAGGAACAAAAACTGCTACATTTTCAGCCTATGGCTATATTCCCCAGACTTTTTCCGATGTGGAAATTGTAAACGATGAGGCCACCTATTTGGATGTTTATTTAGAAAAGGCTCCATTCGGACCAGTTTTTGGGAGCGTACTCGATGGCTCAACCGGGTTGAATATTGAAGGGGCAGAAATAACTATTCAAAATACTCCATTATTGCCTGCCTACACCAATGCCGAAGGATATTACAACATGGACGAAGTAAGTTATGGTACCTATAATTTCATGGTTTCAAAACCAGGTTACTCTTATCTCATCAGCGAGCAAATCATCAGCGAAACCAATCATATTGTGAATTTCGTATTGCTTCCCTCCGAAGCCATTAGCTTTGAAGAAGGCGAATTTGGCGATGATTTTGCCATGAGCGGAAATCAACCCTGGGTAATCGATAATAATGTCAGCTGGGATGGAGATAATTCGGCCGCATCGGGCAATATTGGCGATAGCCAGTCTTCGACCATGACATTAACAGTGAATGATTGTCTGGCCGGAGTTTTTAGCTTCTACAGAAAAGTATCATCGGAAGATGGATACGATTTCCTGAAATTTTATGTGGATGGAGCGGTACGCGACAGCTGGAGCGGACAAGCCGACTGGGCTAAAGTTGAGTTCCCCATTTCTGCCGGGAATCACCAGTTCAGGTGGACCTATACCAAAGATTCCAATACCATTGGCGGATCGGATAAAGCCTGGGTAGATTATATCGAAGTTCCTGTGATGGCTATTACCTTGGTCAACGCCGGTCCCGACCAAATCATCTGCAAAGACGAAACAGCCTCCCTCAATGCCTTTGCCATGAACTATACCGGTTTACAATGGACAACTTCGGGCGATGGAGTTTTTAGCGATGCAACCAGCCCTGCTTCATCGTATACACCTGGTACCAACGACATTGCTACTGGAACAGCCACTCTAACCATTGAAGCTCAGGGAACTCAAACCGCCACCGATGCCATGACCCTGACCATTGATGCTTGTCTGGGCGCTCAGTTTCTGGAAAACAAACCTGTTTTCACTCTTCTGCCCAATCCTTCAACAGGGATGTTTTCGTTAGAGCTTAACAGCGCGGGGATTGAGAAAATAGAGATTTTTAGTGTTTCGGGTCAGTTGATTTATTCGCAAGTAACCGAATCCGCCACCAAAAATTTCACCATCGATGGAACATCGTGGGAGAAAGGCATATATTTGGTAAAAATAACCGGCACAGAAGGTAGTTTTTCCACCGAAAGAATGTTGATTCAATAAGATTTAAAAAAAACAATTAATGATAAAGCCCTCCAATCTTACGACTGAAGGGCTTTTTCAATATCAGGCGAAGCCGTGGCATGGTTTTATGCTGCGGATAACTTTTACATAACCACCATTTTAAGGGTTTTGGAGCTATTCCCTACTGTGACGGTATAAAAATAAACTCCTGGCAGAAATGAATCAGCTGAAATTGTTATTTCTTTTTCGTCTATCAGGTATCCAAAATCTTCCTTATAAACCCCTATTCCCTGCGCACTGAATATTTCGATGGTCATTTTCTCCGGATTGGGGGCATTATTACTAACTTTTAATATGGTTTCGTTGGTAAACGGATTTGGATTGTTTTGCGAAACTTCAAGCGCGTCATCCTCAGAAACATGCTCTTCTATACCTTCAAGACAGCGGGTGTCGAATTCCATTTCAGTTTGCTGAACAAGAAAATGAGTAACTGGAGCTGTTGGGTCATTTTCCATAAATTCAGAAGGGCTTACGGAGGTCGACAGGAAAACCCCCACGCCCCACATGTCATGAGGATAATAAATTTTGTCGGCTAAAAAAGGATAGAAATAGAATCCTTCATATAAAGTGCCTATGGTAAGGTTAATGGGTTCAACCAATCCCCAGCCTGCACAGTTGTTCCATCCAAAAATATCGGGAAATACCAATGAATCGGCTCCGGAAATAACATCATCAATCCATGTACAAAGGATAATGTACTCGTCATCTGATTTGGCCGATTGCAATCTGTGGTCTAATCCCAGGCTGCCAAAAAAATGAGTGGATGGGCGGGTTTTGATTTCTGCCACGGGATAAACTTCCTGCAATCCACCCTGATTAATTCTGAAACTGAAAATATGACCCCCGGGAGCCGACTCATCTACCCAGTTTCCTTCATCAGGGTTGGAAACACTCCCTGTAGTGGAACCATAAACCGCTGCAAATAAGTGCAAATTGCCCCATTTGTCTACTTCGCCTGGAAATTGTTGTCCAGCATTTAAAAAGGAGGGGCGCACTGTGCCAGGATTTCCATTTTCGTCAAGCCAGGCCGGGAGATAATCCACCAGCACTTCATTGTTTTCGAAGTTTAGGTCGATATAGGCCCAGGTTTCTCCGCTGTTGGTCGTGTAATATACCTGAGGCTGATAAACCCCATGTTCATATGATTCTTCAGTAACCCCAATCATCCACATATAACCTTTTGTTCCGTCGTTTGACCAGGCAGACCAGGTATTGTAAAGGGCATAGGCATATCCTTCATTGGCATTCAGCATCCAGTTGGGTGTTACCTCGTTGATGGTCCAGTTATATCCATCTTCGGGATTTTCATAGGTTCCCAAATAGCTTTTAAGAGTTTGGTTGATGCCATAGCTCCCCTGGCTAATATAACTTACACCGCTCATATGCGCCTTATTGCCGGTTAAGCAAATGCCGGAAGTAATCTGGTCATTTTCATTGGTCCATTCGTACTGGTATTCATGAAAATTTTGGTTATTGAATTGATAGGATTGCAGGATTGAATAGTTTTGAGAGGTACTCACTGTATCAACCGTTGTGGTAACAAAATAACTATCGTTCAGATTGTTAGATTCTAAGGGGTTGAGCAATGCAGCCGATGGGTATAGAAGAAAATGTCCGTTGGGATTGGGAAACTGAAACTCCCAGAAGAAAAATTCAGAGAATTCTTCACGTTCCGAAATGGCATGAATCAACTGGCCATCGCTGGTAATCTGCTGGTAGGAAGCAGGATCGCCATTAAAGGTGAAACTGAGTATATCATTTTCATATTGGTGATACCACTGATTCAGATATTTCAAGGGTTTGCGTTCTGGCCGAAGCACCGAAAGAGCATTGGCAGAAGTCCCTATCTCGTCTCTGAATAGTTCTTTTCCATCATTTTTACCCTTGCTCTGATTGGGAAGTTTAATGGAGTTTTTGGTATTACCTTTTTTTAATTCTAACTGACTAACCCTTTGGAATTTTGCGGATGGAACAGGTTTGAATTGAGCGAAACCGGAAATTGCGATGGAGATAGAAATCAGCAAAGCAGTGATTTTAATTTTCATGTTTTTTTCTCCCAAATATACAATCAAGCGGTTAAAATAGCAAGACCCTAATAAAAAATGTTTCTACTTAAAAAAAATAATTCTGAACCTTAAAAGCCTGAACAATTTTTAAATGAAAAAGCCCTTCAATCTTTCGACTGAAGGGCTTTTTGGGTTTTATAGAAGGACAATTATTTCACTTCTTCGAAGTCTACGTCGGTAACTTCGTCTTGTCCGCCGGCTTTTTGTCCGCCTTGCGACGATTGGCCGGGATTAGGGTTGGCACCTGCCTGCTGCTCGTTGGGCTGCTGATACATGTGCTGACTGGCTTCCTGCCAAATTTGATTCAGCGTGGCCATATGAGCGTCGATACCTGCAAAGTCTCTTTTTTGGTGAGCATCTTTTAAATCGGCAGTGGCTTTTTCAATAGCAGCTTTTTTGTCGGCGGGAAGTTTATCGCCATACTCTTTCAGCTGTTTTTCGGTTTGGAAAACCAGATTGTCGGCCTGATTGAGCTTGTCGGCTTCTTCTTTCATTTTTCTGTCCACATCGGCATTGGCTTCGGCTTCCTGTTTCATGCGTTTGATTTCGTCGTCGCTGAGACCCGAAGAAGCTTCAATTCTGATGCTTTGTTGTTTGCCGGTCCCTTTGTCTTTGGCACTTACGTGGAGAATACCGTTGGCGTCGATATCGAAGGTAACTTCGATTTGTGGCACACCACGTGGTGCTGGTGGAACTCCGTCGAGGTGGAAACGACCCAGGCTCTTGTTTTGATTGGCCATGGGGCGCTCGCCCTGAAGGATATGAATCTCAACCGAAGGCTGATTGTCGCTGGCGGTGGAGAAAGTCTCCGATTTCTTGATTGGAATGGTTGTGTTCGACTCAATCATTTTGGTCATTACACCACCGAGAGTTTCGATACCCATGCTGAGCGGAGTAACGTCCAAAAGAAGTACATCTTTCACATCGCCCGAAAGCACACCACCTTGAATACAAGCACCTACAGCAACTACTTCGTCGGGATTTACACCTTTGGAAGGCTCTTTGCCAAAGAACTTTTTCACCACATCCTGAATGGCAGGAATTCGGGTGGAACCACCAACCAAAATGATTTCATCCACATCGGCAGCAGTCATGCCGGCATCTTTCAAAGCCTGACGGCAAGGTTCGATGGTTCTTTCAACCAGACTGTGTGTAATTTGGTCGAATTTAGAGCGGGTTAATTTCTTAACGAGGTGTTTTGGAACACCATCAACTGGCATGATATAGGGCAGATTGATTTCAGTTTCGGATGAAGAGGAGAGCTCAATTTTAGCTTTTT
Source organism: Draconibacterium orientale (assembly GCA_020718205.1). GTDB lineage: Bacteria > Bacteroidota > Bacteroidia > Bacteroidales > UBA12170 > UBA12170. Next base: position 4,704 of record DYSN01000031.1, on the reverse strand, counting down.
CTGCGGCTTCTTTCAAGCGTTGCAGCGCCATGGGGTCTTTCTTTAAATCCAAACCTTCGTCGTTTTTAAATTCCTGAGCCAGCCAGTCGATAATTACCTGATCGAAATCATCACCACCAAGGTGGGTATCGCCATTGGTCGATTTTACTTCGAAAACGCCATCGCCCAGTTCGAGGATGGAGATATCGAAAGTACCACCACCGAGGTCGTACACAGCAATTTTCTGGTCGATGTTTTTCTTGTCTAAACCATAGGCCAAAGCCGCTGCAGTGGGCTCGTTGATAATTCTTTTCACTGTGAGTCCGGCAATTTCTCCGGCTTCTTTGGTAGCCTGACGCTGACTGTCGCTAAAATAAGCAGGAACAGTAATAACAGCTTCGGTAACTTCCTGACCCAGAAAATCTTCGGCAGTTTTTTTCATTTTCTGCAAAATCATGGCCGAAATTTCCTGTGGCGTGTATTTGCGGTCGTCAATTTGAACGCGGGGTGTATTGTTGTCGCCTTTTACCACTTCGTAGGGTACGCGGCTTTTTTCCAATTGCACTCTGTCGAAGGTTTCTCCCATGAATCTTTTAATAGAAAAGATGGTTTTTCTTGGGTTTGTAATCGCCTGACGCTTGGCAGGGTCACCCACTTTTCGCTCTCCATTCTCGGTAAAAGCTACAATTGATGGAGTGGTTCTGCGACCTTCGCTGTTTTGAATAACAACAGGTTCACTACCTTCCATAACTGCAACGCAGCTGTTGGTTGTACCTAAGTCTATTCCAATAATTTTTCCCATTTTTTGTCTCCTTTGTATATTTTAATGTTTTTATAATTTCTTTAAAATCACTGTTTTTCTAAGCCATTAGTCAATATCTATGCCAAAGACGGGATGGCAATTTTGTTGTCATTAATTGTGTCAAAAAGTCAGGGGAGAAATGAATCGACTGTATAAATCGTCATAGTTTGATTGAAAAAACCAAAACTAAAATGGACAAAATTTCCGCTTTTATTTCTGAGGTTGAGTATCAAAGGTCATTAAACGGCATCAATTGCCCGCTGCTTTTTAACAGTTCAGAAATTTTTTAATTCTGGAATCTCCAGGTTTTTAAATGCATATTTGTATCGAAAATTGGTTTGAATGAATAAACGATGGTTAAGGCAAATGAAATAATAATTGGGTGTGTTGCTTTGGGCGGAGATAACAATATCATCCTTCAATCCATGACTTCTACTTCCACCAAAGATATTGATGCTACCTATCGTCAGGTAATCAGAATAATAGAAGCCGGAGCCCATATGGTGCGCATTACAGCCCGCGATCTGGAAGAAGCAGATAATATTGGAACCATAAAACAAATGTTGCTGAAAGCCGGACATGACATTCCCCTGATTGCCGATATCCATTTTAATGCAAAAATTGCCGACAGTGCTGCTGCAATGATTGAGAAAGTGCGGATAAATCCGGGAAACTATCTCGATAAAAGAACCGGAAAAATTCAATGGACAGACCGTGAATATCGCGAAGAGCTTCAGAATATAAAGCTGAGGTTGAGCCAACTGGTCGAAATCTGTAAAGCCCATGGAACGGCCATAAGAATAGGGGTGAATCATGGGAGCTTGTCGGAGCGTATCGTGAGCAAATACGGTGATACTCCATTGGGAATGGCACAGGCGGCTTTGGAGTTTGCGCAGATTTTTAAAGAATTGGATTTTCACAAATTAGTAATCTCGCTCAAAGCAAGCAATGTGGGCATAATGGTGGCAGCCAATGAGTTATACCGGCAGATTGCAGCTGAAAATGTGCTTTTATATCCATTGCATCTGGGAGTGACTGAAGCCGGAAATGAGGAAGACGGAAGAATAAAATCGGCGTTGGGAATTGGGTATTTGCTGAGTAGGGGAATCGGGGATACCATTCGGGTCTCCTTGACCGAAGAGCCTGAGTTTGAAATTCCTGTGGCTCAGAAAATTGTGAAATTGTCCAATGAAAACCAGTGGAGGGCTCCATTGGAACGCGTTGCTTATCTCAGACGAAAAAGCAACCGTTTTCTTGATTTTGGCGACCAAAGAGCACCTTTGGTGATTGCGAAAGCCCATAAGTATACAAAGCAAACCAAAGCTGATTATATAATGAATCCTGAGAATGGTACTTGGGAAAGTTCTCTGGGGACTCATCACATCGATCCGCTTAGCTTCGCGGAATTAATAAACCCGGATATTACCGACCCAAATAACCGATACCTTATTATTGACCCTTTAACCTGTTCAACTCAGAAACTTTTGCAACTAAAAAACTTATCGAACCTACTTTTATTGGTCCATAAAACCCCGGAAACCCCTGTTCAAAAAATACATGATTTATTTGGTGAGATACAAAAAATAGGACTGAGCCAGCCGGTGGTTTTAAAAATTGATTCAGAAACAGAAGATTATGAGACTTTTATGATGGAAGCCGCCATCATTGCCGGGCCATTTCTGTTGCACGGACAGTTGGATGGGTTATGGCTTCAATCGGGACATTTCGATACGGCTTTTGCCAGTTTTGCCATCCTTCAGGCCAGCCGGCAACGCATGAGTAAAACAGAATATATTGCTTGCCCATCGTGCGGGCGAACTCTATTCAATATTCAGGAAAAACTGAAAGAAGTGAAAGAGAGAACCAGCGCTTTTGCGGGATTGAAAATAGCGGTGATGGGTTGTATAGTCAATGGCCTGGGCGAAATGGCCGATGCCGACTACGGTTATGTGGGCGCAGGACCAGGCAAGGTAAATATTTACCACCGCCACGAACTCATTAAAAAAAATATACCACAGGATCAGGCAGCTGATGAGTTACTGATGCTCATTAGCGAAACCAATAAGATCAATTGAATCAACTGAATGTTAAAACTTAAAACGTATTGGGCATGAAAAAAATAATTTTGGTATTCTTTATCACTTTTTTGATAATCACAGATGGTATAGGTCAGAATATTCAATTGCGATATGAAGGCCAGCTTTTAGAGCACGGGGATGAGATCATCATGACAGGTCAAGCAGATTTGTTCGATATGGCCATTGATCTGGAAGTGAAAAACAATACGCAGAATACGGCCAGCATCAGTTGCAGGCGTTATGAACTCGATACCATCACCATGTCGGCCCTGTATATGTGCTGGGCCAATTGTACTGTTTTGCCTTTTGGTGGCACCGTAGTTTTGGAGCCGCAGGAGACGTCGGATTTGTTTAGCGCCCACATCAATCCCAACGGACATTTTGGGGTTGAGAGGAATCTGTATACTTTCTACAATGAGCAAAATCCCGCCGACAGTATGAGTTTTATTGCCGTTTTTACAACCACAAATTTTGTCCCCGTGGATGAAGCAGGTGAGCCAATGATTCATCAATCGGTAGAGTTTTGGGGAACTCCCAATGCGGCTATTGGATATGATGGATTGAAAATCAGCAATTTGAGCGTAAATGATTTGGAGATTCTGGTGGAGCAGGAAATTGTGGAATTGGCCGATGGAGCGGATGTGAGTTTTCAGTGGGGTGGTTTAACTTATCATGAACTTTCGGAGCCGGTAAATTTGCCTGCACTTTCTTTAGATTCCTCCTTTGCAGTTGATTATCAGGCTGGTTCAGAATTGGGAATCAGCATTATAAAGTATCATTTTTTCGAGGAGTCCAATCCCGAAAATGCCCATCAACTCACCTTGATTTTTAATACAACATCGGTTGGTTTGGTGGAAACAAAATTAGAAAGTTTTAGGGTTTATCCCAATCCATCGCATGGAATGGTTCGATTTGGCAAAGTAGGAGAAAATCAACCGTATTCTGAACTTCTGATATTTGGTGTAGATGGTAAACTGGTTTTTCAACAAATGCTTCAATCGAATACGGAATCAATTGATTTCGTGTTGCCAAAAGGGTTGTATATGTATCAGTTTTTGAGCCATGACTCCCAGACCCGGGGCAGGAAACTTATTGTTTTATAGGTTCAATTGCATTGCTGAGTAAGCTATTTTTGGTGTAAATCCTCCTGCCGCATTCGGATTATCTCCTGCAATTTTTTCAGTGTAAAAATGATAAGGCGACATAATGACATGTATTTTTTGTATATATGCGACATAATGGCGCAAATAATATTGAAAATTTCCACTGGCACGCGATTTGAAAAAACCTTCCTGAAAAAAAAATCAACAGTAAATATTAACACATTAAAAAACAGGAGGTTATTATGATGAATTTAGTTAGAGTACACAGAAATCCCTTATTCTCTGAATTATTCAACGAGATGTGGAACAATTTCGAAACCGAGGCCAAAGTAAAGCCAGCTGCAAACATTTTAGAAAACGAAAAGGAATATAAAATACAGGTAACATTACCGGGCTGGTCGAAAAACGATGTTAAGGTCGAAATTGAAAAAGACTTGCTCGTACTGAGCGGAAATGTTGAAGAAACCAATGAGAATAAAGAAGATGGTTTTCTTCGCAAAGAGTTCAAGCAGGCTTCGTTCGAGCGCAGTTTCTCGTTGCCCAAGGAAATTGACCATAAAGCAATTGTTGCCGAACACAAAGATGGAATCCTCGAAATTCTGATCCCCAAAAATTTGGAAGAGCGTGAAAAAATGAAACGCCTGATCAAAGTGAAGTAAATTGAAAAAAGTGCCGGATTCCGGCGCTTTTTTTTTGGTGTGCCGTGCACATCTATTACCTGGAAGGTGAAAGTCCTTTATGG
>DYSN01000286.1 GCA_020718205.1 Draconibacterium orientale | reverse complement strand
ACCCCACCGAGGCGGAGATCAACCTGAAACTGATGCGGGAGATGGCCGATGGGCTTGCCCGGACAGATGGCTGAACAAGAATAATATCCGCAGCGTACCTAAAATTATCCACTCTTTATTCATTACCATCATCCACCCGAAGCAGCTATATACCGACTATTATAATGCATCTCGACAAATATAAAGAAACCGCAATCAAGTACTTTGTAAACGATTTGGCTGGAGCTTTGATTCCAGGCAGTCGCCTTTCCAACTTATTGAATGAATTAGAACTCACAAAACAGATTTCAGATAACACCAAAGACTTTTTGCTTAAGAAAGGACTTCTGGCACTCCTCAGTTATTCAAAAAACGACATCTCTTTTTCTGCCTTTTCCAAAGCTGCAGAAATTGAGCAATCTGTACGCCGTCAGATTGCTGAAGCCCTTTCCCTTAAGGAACAAGCAGAAGCAGATGCTCGTTTGGCCGAATCAAGGAGAGCACAAGAACATGAGGAAGCCAAAAGGTGCGCCTTCGAGAATAATCCAAGAACTATAGCCAAAGCCAAGCAATTCAAGTTAAGGGAAAAATATGGCCTTTCTTACTTCATCGAACGGGCCAACTTTCCAAAACTCATGGATATTTTGCGTCGGGTTGAAAACGGAGTACGTCTAACCGAAGAAGAGGTTTTTTGGCTTTCTACAGAAAAAGACGGATCAGACACAGGATATTTCACTGAAGAACTAAAAGAAAGATTTCATGAAAACGAAGCGCTATTCTATAGAGCAGAATTTGAAAAGAGCAAAAAACCTTGGTTTGCTGTTAATGCAAGCAGTCACTATCGCAAGTGCAAGCAATCGAAAACAGCTGAATCGATTTTATGTAAGATTGATGTGCCTGGTTTAAAAGATTTCAAATTGAAATCCGCACTTTGCACGACTCTTGGGGGCGTAAAGCGGGATTTGCATAAATCAGATGAAGCTTTAAACCTTGGAAAACAAGCCCACGATTTCACACCACAGGATTTCCGTCCTTGTACTTTGATTGGGGCCGTATTTATAGAGACTGGACATTATGATCTGGGACAATCCTGGTACAAAAAAGCTGTCGACCGCGGTTATAGCGAAAAATCAGTAGATAATGAACTGCGAGGAATCTTTATGCGCGCCGAAAAATCTACACAAGAGGCTATTCGAGCCCATTTTCTTAGTATTGATGCTAAACGCTTCAGTTGGATGAACAAAAAAAGCTCAACCGATTGAAATTGTATACAAACTCAATGGTGTACAACATTTGCAAAGTTAAATGGCATGGCCAGGTTGCCTTGGTCGCAGGAATTCTTGACAATTCAGTCGATGTACATACAATGTATTTATGATTAAGTTCGAATGGAATACAGCCAAGGCGACCTCAAATAGGAAGAAGCACGGCGTTTCCTTTGAAGAAGCTCAATCTGTTTTCTACGACGAATTCGCTATACAATTCTATGATGAGGACAATTCCGGCTCAGAAAACAGGTTTCTGATGCTCGGTTTCAGTGATGAGGCGCGCCTCTTGATTGTTTGTCATTGCGAACGAGATCAGGGAAACATTATTCGAATCATCTCAGCCAGAAAGGCCACGAAAAACGAGAGTAACCATTATCAAGGGATCAGACGATGAAAACTGAATACGATCTGGCAAAAATGCAATCTCGCAAAAACCCTTATGCGGCTCAACTCAAAAAATCCGTCACGATGCGCTTGAGCGAAGACGTTATTGGCTATT
>DYSN01000030.1 GCA_020718205.1 Draconibacterium orientale | reverse complement strand
TTTAAAATTCTTTTTATCTTTGAAATGTCTAAGAAATAGTTTTTAGACCGGACTCTTTTATTAAAATCAATATTATTTCATAAACAAAAAGGCGAATTCCCGGGCAGTCTGCATATTCATCAAAATATCTTGTCATCACAATCCGTAGTACCATGTTGAAATCCTTGCTAAGAGAATTGTACCTGAAATTAAATTTTCCGGAATCATGTTAAAGCTGATACCTCATGATTTTAGGCACAACCCACCTGAAAATTGAGTTGTAAAAAATTTGATTTGCAGTTATACAAAGCGGGTAATATCTTGCCATGCTTGGTGAGCCATGAAAACCAGAATTTTCGGTTCATGCCGAAGCATGGTAAATGGAAGTCTTAGTTTTTCTTCCATAGGAATATTTAGAAATTTATGGGCAAGTTTTCGGGAAAAATAATTAATTTCGCAGCCCAACAGGAGAGATGGCAGAGCGGTTGAATGCGGCGGTCTCGAAAATCGTTGTTCTATGAAAATGGAACCGGGGGTTCGAATCCCCCTCTCTCCGCAATTCTTACTTTACTTCCTATTTTTTTACTGAATTTGTCAGTCTTCATACCTATATCACTTTAATCCCGCAATTTTTCTCATCAAAATCAGGAGGTCATTAAAATCTCATCATCGTGGCATCGTACCATAAAAAAATCTTTGCGCCATTGTGCCCTCGTGGCGAAGAAAGTTAGGAACAAAAAAATAAAAAACCGAACCCGCTAAAGAAACGGATTCGGCTCAAATTCAATGATGTAATATGAAAGGAATTATTGTGTGCTTAGTTTTGTAACAACTTTTTTATCAAATACATATACAAAATTACCATCGGTCGATAACCAATGTTGCGCTCCGGTGCGTGCTTTAAAATCCTTGTAAACACAGGTATTTAAATCAAAAGTACCAATGTCGGCTTTTTCGGTTTTCATCACTACAATATCTCCAACTCTGCCTTCAAGGAACGATTTGCGGTATTTACCCGAGTTCAGCAGGTCGCCTGCCTGTGCATCGAAAGTGGAAACGCCTTTTTCGCCAATCACCACAATAGTGTTGTCTTTAAAAGGCTGAATTTGTGTGGCTAATCCTACACCACCCTTCGAAACAGGAACAGAATATTTTTCGGCACCGGTGGATATATCAAGCGAATAAAGCTCTTTTCCACTGCAAACTATATAGTTGTCGCCCAATACAATACCATTGGTAATGCCTTTTTTAAATCTTTCCGATTCCCAAACCAAATTACCTGTGGATGCATCGAGGCATTGGATGCCACATGGCTTCACATTTTCGAATTCCACAGTATAGGTAGTGGTGATTCCATTGCCGGTTCTATCAACTGTAACATATTGCTTTTCAACTACTCCACCAATTTGCAACATAATTTTTCCATCCACAAGGCTCATTCCCGGAATGGCTTTAGTATCGTCAATCTCGGGCGATGTCCAAACAAGTTCTCCGGTGTGTAAATGGTATTTCTTAACAAATTGCTTTCTTCTGTTAATCATGTCCAAAACATAGATATAATCGCCATCAATTAACGGATCGGCTACTGCGCCGTAGACTCCAAAATCTCTAACACCAATAGGTTTACCCACTACACGATCAGGAGTAAAATCGAAAGCCGCAGCCCATATATTTTTACCGGTATTGTAGTCATAAACCTGCATACCATTCATGCGCAGAAAAACTTTATCGTCAACTACATTCAACTCGAAAATAAACTCTCCGGTGATGACTTTCTTTTCGGCGCGACCGATATAGGTATTTTCCCAGAGAATTTCTCCGTTGGTCATATTGATGCGGACAATCTGATTTTTGAAGCCGGAAAATAAAGCTCCCAGAGCCGATGGTACAAAATTTACCATGACCATGGTTTTGTCACCTGAATCATAACTGTATTGTCCCACAACGCCTTTGAATTTCCCGGTGCTCCAAAGCTCTTCGCCGGTTTGTGCTCTCACATAAACCAATTCCTTTTTCAGGGTAATGGCAAAGCAATCTTCTTCATCAATATAGGTGATAGAGCTCTCGGTGAGGTCCTGATATTTGTCAGTGCTCCACAATAGTTTTCCTGAGTTTAAGTTGATGCAGGCAATTTGATCTCTCCCGGCTTTTCTGTCGAAAAGAAAAATGGTTCTTGATGCCCGGAAAGGGATGAGCTCATCGATTTTACGGAGGTCGGGGGCCATCTCTTTGAAAGTTTTTTCCCAGATAACATTACCTGTATTGTTTTCGAAAAGACTCATTTCTTTCATCGAAGCAGCGTAACTATTTTCACCTTCTAAGGAATTTCCACTCCATATAATTTCATGACCGAGTTTCTTTTCCCAAACAACTGTCATTTCCTCCTGAGCTAAAAGACCCGCACCGAGAAGGAAGAAAATAGAGATACAATATAATTTCTTCATGATATAAAATTTTTAAAATTTGAATGTGTAATTGATTTTAAAATCTTGCTTTTTGGGCATTTTGAAGTCAAACTGAAAATCGAAAATCTTATCCTTCAATTGATTTTGCGATTCGATATTGCCATTTTTTTTATCCACAACAAAAACCGAAGTCACTTGTCCGTCTTTTTCCAGCGTTAGTCTGAAGGTATATTCCCCCACAATTTTGTTTTTAATCCCAAATTTATACAAAGACCCGTCGGGAGGGCTTATGGCTTGCGCCAGTTCGAGAAAGGCTTGTTGTTCCACTGCTTCGTGAGTGCTCAGCAACTGCTTCTTTTGAGCCTGACTACTCAGACTTACAATTAGTAGGGAAAACACTAAAAAGATTATTCTCATTTTAAGGTCATTTGAATGTTGATTTACTATATGTGCCAATGAACTCAATTATTTTAACCCGAATTACAGCGATGTGTAACTCGGGTTAAATAGGTGCATATTAATAAGTAGTAAATTTTGCCGAAAAGGTACCATTGGTAATATTCACTTGTGAAGTCAAATCTTCGTTTATCAGAACTCCGCTGAAAGTGCCTTTGATATTGGTACTTGTTACTTCGGAAATGGTGATGGTGAAGGATTGGTTCTGCTCAGCAGCCCATGCATAACTACCTTTGGTATAGGCTAATGCAAAGAAACCAGACTCCCAGCTCGAAGATGTGTAGGTTCCGGTAGTAACATTGGCGGGTAATATAATCATCACTATTTCAGCATCGGATGAAGTAACACCTGCACCACTGATATTCATCAGGTCGGTTGATTTAATGGCAGTAGAAATTAATAGGTTTGATGCAAAGGTTGATGTTGCAGCACCGGAAACATTGCATTTGATTTCGCACTGTCCGGGTGAAAGAGAAGTTGCATCTGGCACAACATCGTCTTTTTCGCAGCTCGAAAATAAAAATGTGGTGAAGATCATCAGGGCAATAGATAGTAATCTTGTTTTCATTTTGTTAGATTTTTAATTGTTTCTTTTTTATTTAACTTATTGGGATAGCCGATGATGCAGATGCTCGAATCTGTAGTCACAAACCCGTATTCATTTGAATTGATTTAACAATCTATGGGCGTCAACTATCATAAGGCAAATATATGGGGGCACCGGGCTTTCTGAAATACGACATATGTAGTATATTATACGCTGAAAAAAGGGATTTGCGCTTTTGTAAAAAAAAATGAATTGGATTAGGGGTTTTTAAGAATTTGCAACGTCTATTAGTCACACAAAAACTATAAGATCATATTGCTAAAAAATTTCGAACCATTGCTAATTTGAGTTTATCGATATTAAATTATATGTTATTATGAGAAAAATTTACTTTTTTTTGTGGCTTATGGGCCTTAGTCTAATTTTGAGTTTGAATGTTTCCGGACAGAATATTTATGCCATTGGTTTAGATGGTGGAGAGTCGTTTGTTGTAAATGATGGTGATAACAAATTGGATTTAACCACAGCTTATACTTTTGAAGCATGGATTTGTGTAGCAGCATATGTTTCGGGAAATTATGAGTGTATAATGGATAGAAGAACTGTTTTTTCATTTTATCTCGTGCCTGATGATAACAACAATTATGCAGTAACTTTTGCTGCCAGAAATGGTTCCGGTGATATTGTTGCAAGTATCGATTGTGATGGAGTTGGCTCCACCAGTGCAAACATGATTTTTGATACATGGTATCATGTAGCAGCAACTTATGATGGAACAACAGCAAAGTTATATATCAACGGGACAATGTGTGATAGTGATACGGATACCGATTGGCCTTTGACTGCTTCCACCAATGCTCTGAATATTGGTGGAAGATTTTGGGATTCCTACGAAAGACAAATGTCTAATGCCCAGATTGATGAGATTAGGGTTTCTAATGTTGCTCGGGATATTTCAACTATGCAAACGTCAAGTCATTGGGAAGAATATACTTCTGATGCAAATACTGTATTATTAATGCACCTAAATAATCAAGCAGACCCACCAAACTATATCTCCGGAACAGGACTTAACGGAGCTATTGTTGATGATAATATCACATCAATTGACTATACTGCTGCAAAACTAGGAAGTCCCTATTATCTGCTTCGTCCAAAATATCAATCTCAAGCAACAGGAAATTGGAGTACATTAGGAACATGGAAAGTAGAAAACGGTGCTGACACCTATGTTAATGCTACAATTATTCCTAATGAATTTACCGAAAATATTGTTATTAAATCGGGACACACTGTAACAACAGCTGATAACGTAACTATTGCAACATATGGGAAACTTGAAATCAGTGGAAATTTATCAGTGACCGGAACACTCACCAACAATGCAGGAAACGCAGGCTTGGTTCTAAAATCAACAGCCACGGAACAAGGATCATTATTAAACAGCACAGCTAATGTAGATGCTACTGTAGAAAGACAAATCACCGGATATGCTGGAGATCATGGATGGCATTTGCTTTCTTCTCCTGTTAATAATATGGCTATTGCAGGTAGCGATTTTGTGCCTGCAATCAATACAGATGACCTATTCTCCTGGGATGAGGATGCTGGTGCCGCAGGTATGTGGATCAATTATCGTATTGATGGAGGAGGATTTGCCTTTTCTAATTTCACAAATGGACAGGGGTATTTATGTGCCTATGATGTCGATGGCACAAAAGAATTCCAGGGGAAACTTAATGTGGCAAATGTATCATCCCCTGCTAATATGACTAATACAAATGGTGGTTGGCAATTGGTTGGAAATCCATTCTCTTGCGCTATTGATTGGGGTGCCGGAACATGGACAAAAACGGGAATAGGAGTCAATGCAAAAGTTTGGGCTGAAGAAGCTGGAAATTATCAAACAAAAACAATTATTCCTTCTACACAAGGTTTCTTTGTGGAGATAACAAACGCAACCAACCAACTTACCATCCCTTCCGATGCAAGAATACATGATGAACAAAACTGGTATAAAAATGCCGGGGATTCTGAAAACACTCTAATATTAAAATTATCAGGCGGAGATAATTCTTTTTACGATATTACTCAGGTAATAATGTCAGAGAATGCTACAATGGAGTTTGATGCAGAATTTGATGGTCATAAGCTTTTTGGCGCCGCAAGTGCTCCTCAACTTTATACTTTAAGCGCATCTAATGAATTCCTTACTGATAACAATATCCCCAATTCGCAAAACGAAATTTTAATTCCAATGAATTTCAGGGTTGCAACTCAGGGTGAATACAATATTAATGTGGAATTAAACAGCATAGAATCAGAAAACAATATTTACTTAGAAGATTTAGCAACAGGTGTTTTAACAAACTTAACCACAACCAACTCATATACTTTTGCAGCAAGCGAACAAGATAACGCCAACCGCTTTATGCTCCATTTAAACAGCACCACAGCGATTGATGATCTGGTAAATAATAAAGTAAATATTTTCGCCAATAAATATAGCATTTATTTGAATGCCAGTGAAAGCATCAACGGTGAAATAATGGTGTTCGATATGGGTGGGAGATTGATTTTGTCCGAACAAATTAAAAATACCAATATGTACCGCATCTCTGCCGAAACATTAAACGGGGTTTATTTGGTTCGTTTAATAGAAGCCGGTAATATATATACTCAAAAAGTAATTATTCAATAAATTGGAAAATATGAAAACAATTATAAAAATCTCAATTATAAGTTTTGTTTTTAGTTTGGTATTTCTTTTGCCAATGGGTGTAAATGCCGATCCGCCCGGAATGCCCGGAAACCATGGATCATCGGGCAACCAAATTCCGGGAGGTGGTGCACCTTTGGGCTCCGGAGTGGCTATTCTCATTGGATTAGGTTTAGCCTACGGCAGCAAAAATAATCTAAAAGAAATTGATGGTTCAGTTTTTACTAAAAAACAATAGGGATTGCTCATCCTTTTTGTTTGAATCATCTATATTGTTATGAAGACATTTTACTTAGTTGCAATAGTTGTATTGTTATTCTGTTCTAAAATTACTTGGTCGCAGAATGACAGCACACTCAAATTAACGGGTAAAGAATCTTGTTTTCTTAACGAAGACGCGTTGAATAGTCTCGATGTATCAACTTCTTATACTTTCGAAACCTGGATAAATGTATTCGAATATCAAGAGTTTGACAGAATTTTTGATCGAAGAATGGTTTGTGATCTGCAAATTATCGCACCCAAAGGTGTAGGCAATTTTGGAATACAATTTAATGAAAGGAAGAACACATCGGACGAAGTATTAAGAAGTATTAAAACAAACCAAGCTTCCGAAGATTTGATGCTGAACACTTGGTATCATATTGCAGTTACATTCGATGGTGATTCGTGTAAATTATTTGTAGATAATTCTTTGGTTGGGCTGTATGTCGATACTTTGTGGGATCTTTCGGCAAGTATTCGAGCCCTTAATATTGGCGGGAAATACTGGGATGATGTTTATTCGCATCAACTGAATGGCTTAATCGATGAATTTCGTGTGTCGAATATTGCAAGAGAAATATCCGATATGCAATTCTCAAAAAGATTGGAAGAGTATTATGTCGATGCTAATACCATAGCACTCATTCATTTCAATGAAGCTTTTACCGATTCTGTAGCGGTGGAGAGTGGTTTGGGATACTGTGGAACAACAGGTGGAAACCCGGCAAATAACCCGGTCGGAAGCTTAGGTTACAGCGTACAAAATTACTCCAATACCCTTCTTGGATCGCCCAATTTCTTATTACGTCCACGGTATGTCTCAAAATCATCGGGAGCCTGGGCCGATAGCTCCAGTTGGTATGTAGATGTGGATTCTCTGGTTCATGCCAACTATGCACCGGGAGAATTTGCCGAGCGAATCAATATTGAAGAAGGTCATCATATAACTGCCGATAGCATCACAATTTCAACTGATGGAGTGTTCAATATATCAGGTCAATTAACGGTGAATGATTCAATAAAAAATTATAGGGGAAGCGACGGAATTGTTATCCATTCTACCTCAACACATCAGGGGTCATTGATTCATCATGGTCATTCGCTTCAGGCTACCATAGAACGTTATATTGCTCCATACACCACCAATGATGATGGCTGGCATCTGTTATCCTGCCCAATCGCAGATTTTCCGGTCGCAGGATCAGATTTTACACCTGGCCCAACCGATGACTTTTATCGTTGGAATGAATCGGGTTATACCTGGATGAATTATAAACAGGAGTCGTTCGATATGGATTTGGGTCATGGCTATTTATGCGCCTACAATACCGTAGACACAAAGCTTATGTCAGGAAAACTCAACAACGGTGCAATAACACGCTCCAATCTTACCTTTACCGAATCGGTGAATGACGATGGCTGGCAACTACTCGGAAACCCGTTTCCCAGTGCTATTCAGTGGAATACAGCAGCAGAATGGAATCGGCAAAACATTGTAGCTATCGCCAAAATATGGAGCGAGGAAACGGGCAATTATAAGGATGTGGAAACAGGTGACCCAATTCCTTCAACACAAGGCTTTTTTGTCGAAGTAGATTCCCTGTTCACCGGCTCAATTACAATTCCCGCTGAAGCCCGTTTTCACAGCGGTAGTTCGTGGAATAAAATGGCTAAGGATAACGAATTATCCATTGTTGTAACCAGTCTAAATAGTAGGTACAGCGATCGTATCAAAGTAAGATTCAATCCATTGGCTACATCAATATTCGATTCCGATTTCGATTCTCATAAACTTAAAGGAAGCCCAAAAGCACCGCAATTATACCTGCATTGGAATCAGGAGAATTATTCTATATTAACGCTACCACCTACTACCGCTAAATTTGAAATTCCTTTAAATTTTGAAGCTACCTACAATACTCAATATACAATTCGGGTGACAGATTTTTCGATAAGCAACGCATCAGAAATATGGTTGGAGGATATAAAAGAGAATAAAATTGTAGAGTTAACCTTGGGCAAAGAGTATAATTTTGTTTCTACCACGCAAAACTCCAGAAATAGATTTTTTATTCATTTTAATAAAACAGAGTCCGAAATATATAATACTGCCGCATCCGAAAGCATTAAAATATACTCAAATACACAGGGAATCATCCTAATGAGTTCTGAGTCATTTGATGGTGATATAACTATTTTTGATCTGGCCGGTAAGATGGTTTTTATGGAACAATTGACCACAACCAATTATCATCTGATAACGACAGAGTTACCAAAAGGCATCTATATTCTAAGAATAGCGAATTCACAGTTTT
The DNA here is from genome assembly GCA_020718205.1 of Draconibacterium orientale. Classification (GTDB taxonomy): domain Bacteria; phylum Bacteroidota; class Bacteroidia; order Bacteroidales; family UBA12170; genus UBA12170. Next base: position 25,088 of record DYSN01000030.1, on the reverse strand, counting down.
TACTTTCAAAAAAGGTAATCCTGAATTAAATTTACAATTTCTTAACCATTTCATAGGGGTTTTTTTTGTTTCTGTCGTCCTACATATCAAAATAAACCAAATAACATATCTATGAAAAATCTTGCCGCTTTCCTTTTACTTAACCTGTTTTTTCCCTTTCTGGGATTCAGTCAGATGGATGTCTTGCTGGTTAATGACAATGGATCTGCTCCCGGTAGAATGGGGGCTATAAAAACCGCGCTCACCAATGGCGGTTATGTTTTCGATACCATTAACACAACAATTAATGGCGGTAGCCCAACCTTTGCTCAAATGAGCAATTATAATGTTGTGATTTGGTATACTGGTAACGACGGGACTGCTCTTTCTCTCTGGAATCGAACAGATATCGAAAATCAACATATAAAGGATTATATTGATAATGGCGGAATGTTTTGGCTACAAGGGCTCGATTGGCTCTACGACAAATATGGTGCGGCTCCCGATTTTTTTGCAGCTGGTACTTTCGCTTACGATTACCTTGGTATTCAAGAATATCACGGCCAATCTCACTCCAACGATGGCGTATTCAGCGATGGCGTTCAGCAATTCGATTTGGTACCCGGAAATGGTATTTTTACCTTAAACCCAATGAGATGGAGTTATGCAACCATGTGGTATGCCGATGCTTTGGCAAAAACACCCAACGCCGGCAATCTTTATATGATGGGCCCCGTGGGATACGATTTTGATGATTATGCAGGAAGTATCTACAACGAAAAAATTAATGGTGCAAATACCGGAAGGGTTATCTCAATAGCTACCGAAACAGCTCGTTTTGATACACAAGCCCATTTAGATCAGTACATTAACGAAGGTTTAACCTATTTCGATCAATTTATAATAGTCAATATTCCTGTTGCAAGCATCGATGTAAACGGACAAGGAAATGCTACAACAATAACAATGGATGGCGGGAGCTTGCAGTTTTTTGCCACTGTTTTACCTGCAAATGCCACCAATGGCAACGTCGCCTGGAGTCTAGTAGAAGAAACTGCAACTGCAAGCATTGATAACAACGGTCTTTTAACAGCTACCGGAACTCCTGCCGGTAATGGTACACTGTGGGTTAAGGCTTCTGCCGTCGATGGTTCAGGAGTTGCCGATTCCGTTCAAATAACAATCTCAAATCAGGGAAATTCAACTAACTTCCATGTGTTACTTGTTAACGACAATAATTACGATGGAGCCAGATATCTCGAATTGGACTCTGCCTTGGTAAATAGTGGATATGTTTTCGATTTATATAATACCGCAACCACATCCACTTTCCCCGCGATCGATATTTTAAACGACTATGAAGCAGTTATCTGGTACACAGGTAACGATGGTACCGATTTAAAACTTTGGGATCTTACGGATCCAAACAATTATAAATTCAATAGTCCGCTTATAGAATACATCGACAATGGCGGATTGGTTTGGGTTCAAGGTATTGATTTTCTATATGATGTGTATGGAAGTGCCCCCGATGTATTTACCGATGGTCAATTCATTTATGATTATATGGGCATTGAGGAATATCACGCTCAATCATGGGCCGATGATGGAAATACAGGTGTAACTCAAATTGACGTGGTACCTGCAAATGGTATTTTTACCATAACCCCTGTTACCTGGGTTTATACTGAGCTTCGTTATGCCGATGCACTGATACAGACTGCAGACGCTTACCCTCTGTATAAAATGGGCCCGGCAGGGTATGCTCTCGATGATTATGCCTGTAGCTTATATAAGATGCAAAGCAATGGTATGATTATGCTATCGACCATTGAACCAGCCAGAATCAATAATCAGATAAATACCGATACATATATCGACGAAGGGCTTACCATGATGGAAGATTATGCTGCAGGAACTATCCCGGTTAACGATATTGAAGTTACAGGTGAAGGTGGAGAAACTACCATTGATATCGATGGAGGAGCCCTTCAAATGGTGGCCGAAGTATTTCCTCATTTCGCCAATGATAAAACCGTAACCTGGAGCATTGTTCCTGTAACAGCTACCGCATCAATCAACGGCTCGGGTCTTTTGTCGGCCACAGGAACACCCGCCGGCAACGGAACAGTGTGGGCAAAGGCAACGGCCGGTGATGGGTCGGGAGTAGCCGATTCGTTACTCATTACAATAACCAATCAAGGAAGTGGAAATAACTTTAATGTGCTGTTAGTCAATGATAATGATTATGGTACCGATAGATTTTTGGAAATTGATACTGCTCTCATGAATTTGAATTATAATTATGATATTTATAATACAGCGGTTACAGGTACAATACCCGATTATACTCTTTTAAACAATTATCAGGTTGTTATTTGGTACACAGGTAACGATGGTGTTGACCTGAATTTATGGGATATTACTGATCCCGATGATTATAAATTCAACACTCCTCTGATTCAATATATCGACAATGGCGGATTTGTATGGCTTCAGGGGTTGGATTTTTTATACGATGTTTATGGAAACGCTCCCGATATTTTTGAGGAGGGTAGCTTTTTATACGACTATATTGGAATTCAGGAATATCACGCACAATCCTGGGTCGACGATGGCAACACCGGTATGGTTCAGATGGATACCGTTTTTGGAAATGGAATTTTTAATCTAAGTCCCGTAAGCTGGACATATACCGAACTCCATTATGCCGATGCTATGGCTATCACACCTTCGGCTCAGGCAGTATATCACATGGGTCCTGCCGGTTACCAATTCAACGATTACTATTGTGGAATTTATAATTACCAGGCCAGTGGAGGTATGGTTATGAGTTTTACCGTTGAGACCGCCCGAGTAGATACTCAGGAAAATACAGACACATTGATTGATCAGGGGTTGAGTTTCTTCGAATACGCACTTGAAAACAATATATTGGTAACCGATATTGATGTTTATACCGAAGATGGAGTAAATACAATAAATGTAGATGGTGGAACACTGCAATGTTATGCAGATGTATTCCCTGTTTTTGCTCCCAACAGAGATGTAGAATGGAGTATTGTAAATGGTACAGCCACCGCATTTATAAATATCGACGGAATGGTTGCCGCAACAGGAAACCCAACCAACGGAAATGGAACAGTGTGGGCGAAAGCTACCGCAGTTGATGGTTCCGGTATTGCCGACTCTCTCATGATAACCATTTCCAATCAATCATTTCCCAATGTGCCGGTAACCGATATTATTGTTACAGGTGAAGACGGAGCAACCACCATTGAAATCGACGGTGGATCACTTCAAATGCTGGCAGAAGTATTACCGGTTAATGCTTCGCAAGATTCGGTGCTTTGGTCAGTAGTTCCCGGCACAACAACAGCTACCATTGATGCTTTTGGAGTTTTATCCGCCCTTGGCGAGGACAATAGCAACGGAACAGTATGGGCTAAAGCAACAGCCTGGGACGGAATGGGAGCAGTAGATTCGCTGCTTATAACAATCAGCAATCAGTCGTCGGATATTGTTTTAGTCGAAGAGATCATTGTTAGTGGCGCAGGCGGAGCAACCACCATTAATATTGATGGAGGAACACTCCAGATGATTGCCGATGTTTTTCCTGAAAATGCTACAGATGATTCTGTACTATGGTCAGTTGTGCCCGGCACTACTACAGCAACCATCAATCCTGCCGGCCTCTTAACAGCAAGTGGCGAAAATGACGGAAATGGAACTGTGTGGGCAAAAGCAACGGCCGTCGATGGGTCGGGAGTAGCCGACTCCATTCAAATTACAATCACCAACCAGCAAACAAATGTGTTTGAGATTCTTCTGGTGAATGATAATGCAAATGGTACCGACAGATACCTTGTTATTGATACAACCCTTAACAATCTGGGCTACAATTATTCAATTTTCAATGCAGCTGTAGAAGGAACATTCCCCACTTATGCCACCCTCGAAAATTACGATCTTGTTATCTGGTACACAGGAAACGATGGTGTTGACCTAAAACTTTGGGATATAACCAATACCGAGGATTACAAATTCAACGAACCCCTGATTCAATATATCGACAATGGCGGAAAAGTTTGGGTTCAGGGTCTCGATTTTCTCTACGACGTTTATGGTAGTGCACCAGTAAGTTTTGTTCAGGGACAATTCACCTATGACTATTTGGGAATAGCCGAGTATCATGCTCAGTCGCATATTGACGATGGAATTTATTCCGATGGTGTTCCACAGCTCGATGTAGAACCAGGAAATGGAATTTGTACCATGACTCCCATTCAATGGACTTATGCAACCATGTGGTATGTTGATGCCATAGCACTTACTCCGGGTACCAACGGATTATACACTATGGGTCCGGATGAATATGATTTTTCAGATTATTACTCGGCCTTTTACAGAGTTCTCAATCAAGGCATCGTTATAACCTGCACTTTCGAAACTGCCAGAATAAATAACCGCACCAATACCGAAACTTTCTTTTGGGAAGTTATCGAAAACATAGATCAAATGGTTGATGTGAAAAAGTTGAACACCACTAATATTCAGGTATATCCAAACCCTGCCAGCGGACTTGTAAACTTTGTTTTACCTCATTCCAACTCACAAAATATATCACTGAAATTATTTAACAGCAATGGTCAAATGGTTTATGTTGGTAGCTTGCAAATCGATCAGTTAAATCAAGTAACAGTGGATTTTTCGAACTTGAATTCAGGCGTTTATTTCTATGAAATTTTGGGTGATGATTATCATTCAGTGGGTAGATTGGTTCTTGTTAAATAAAATATCAAACCAAAAGGATTATAATATTAATAAATAAAAAAAACAAATTATGAAAAAAATCTATTATTTATTGTCATTGTTGTTGCTTATGCTCTCATCAACAACTTATGCCGGTCTTTCAATACTACTTGTTCACGATAATAATGCAGATATAACACGGGTAGAAGTTATAAAAACTGCAATCGTGAATTCAGGTAATACTTTCACCCTCTACGACGCTGTTGTTGAAGGGAGTTCCCCTTCCTATGTATTAATGAGTGGTTTCGATTTGGTTGTTTGGTACACAGGCAACGATTATGCCGGGCTCTATTTTTGGAATGGAAATGAAACTGATAATGAAGGTGTTAAACAGTATATTGATAACGGAGGTATGCTCTGGATTCAGGGTCTTGATTTTATGTTCGACCGCTATTCAGAAGTTCCATACGACTTTATGGAAGGCGATTTTGTTAAAGAATACATGGGAATAAACCAATATTTTGCTCAATCGCATGTGGACGATGGCTTGTATTCCGATGGAGTTTCACAATTGGATTTGGCTAATGGCAATAACATTTTTACAATGACCCCACTCCTGTGGACCTATGAAACTATGTGGTATGTCGACGCCTATTTGCCATCTGATTTAGAAGACGGCGTTTATAAGATGGGACCTGCAGGATACGATTTTGAAAACTATTACTCAGTGGTGTATCATGAGAAAGGCGAAGGTAAAGTATTGACCTGCGCATTTGAAACAGCCCGTTTCGATACCCAGGAATCCTGCGATAATTTTATTGCCGAAGGTTTAACTTATTTCTCTCAATTCTCAAGCGGAACAGGTGTGCCGGTTGAATCTATCGAGATTTACGGTGCCGGAAATGCAACTACAATCACCGAAGATGGGGGTACCCTTCAAATGTTTGTAAATGTACTTCCGGAAGATGCTACTATTCAGGCGGTCACTTGGTCTGTTACAAATGGAACAGGATATGCCTTTATTGACAACACTGGATTATTAACAGCAACCGGTACTTCAATAGGTAATGGTACTGTGTGGGTTAAAGCTACTTCATTTGATGGAACTAATATTTCAGATTCACTAGAAGTTACCATTAGTAATCAAACCAATAACCCCGAGTTTGAAGTATTGCTGGTTAATGACAACTCCAACGGTGTTGACAGATATCTGGTAATAGACACTACACTTTTAAATCTTGGATATAATTACGATATCTACAACACCGTTAACACAGGTATTTCACCTGATTTTGGTCTGTTGAGTAACTACGATATGGTAATCTGGTATACTGGTAACAATGGAGTGAACCTTAAACTCTGGGATATTAGCGATACAAACAACTATAAATTCAACCAGGCTCTAATGAATTATATTAATCATAATGGAAACGTGTGGGTTCAGGGATTGGATTTTATGTACGATATTGTAGGCGGAGCTCCTGATGCTTTCGGCACTGGTCAATTTATTTATGACTATATGGGAATCAGTAATTACGTGGCACAATCCTATGTTGATGACGACGCTCTTGGAGTTCCTATGCTCAATGTGGCGGCCAATGATATTTCTACCATCAATCCCATTTCCTGGGTTTATGAAACCATGTGGTATGTAGATGCATTGGAAATAAGTTCCAGTGCTCATGGAATGTATAAAATGGGGCCAACCGGCTATGTATTCGACGATTATTATTCAGCATTGTATAAACAAATTCCTAACAAAGGATTCATCATTTCCTGGGCTTTTGAAACTGCAAGAATCGACACAAGAGCAAATACCGAAGCTATTTTTGATGAAGTTCTTACCTATGTTAAAGACCATTCAGGAACCGGTATCAACGAGTGGAACAACGATAAAGCCAAAATCACCGCCGCTTATCCAAATCCAGCTGAGGTGGTTTCCACTGTAACCTACAATTTGCACCAGGCTGCCCAGATTCAGTTTGAATTGCACGATATTACCGGACGCATTATTTATTCTCAAAATCTCGGATATTTGCAAGCTGGTGAGCAATCAATTGAGCTAAACAAAAATACATTGAATCTTAACGGTGGAATCTATTTATATACCCTATCTATCGATACGGAAAGATTTACAGGTAAGTTAATCTTTAATTAAACCATATGTCAAAACTGCCGGTAGTATTATTTTTGTCATTTTCTTGCAAAAAGCTTAATTTCAATAGAATGCTTCCGGTGGTTTTTTAACCAGGATGATGTATAAATTTAATAATCGAAATAATAAACATTCACTATGAAACGACCAGATTTTGAAAATGCAGGCATAAATTTGACAAAATCAATTTTCTGGTTTTTCAATCGCTCCTTAAAATTACATCTCGTAATCATGAAGCCTTATATAATCATTTTATTATTTTGTTATTTAATATCTTCGAGTAGTTCTTTTAGTCAAAACGCTCAGAATCAATTCTCAGACGAGTCAATAATTAATCGTTTATTATTATTGAATGAGTTGGACAATACGAAGGTGCTAAATAGTGAAATTCTCTTTGAATCTGATCAAAAAATCGCAACAATTCATCACCTGTCACCACAGGGATTTATTATTATTTCAGAAACAAATCATGATGTGATAGGTTTTTCCTTCGAAAATAATTTTGCTGCTTCAGGAACTGGTGAAAGATCTATTTCGGATGATTTGGTTCAATATGCCAATACCATAGCCTACCAGAAAATTAGAATAAATGGAGCTAAGGATGCTATTTACGGGCCGTATGTTTATAATATGTGGGGACAGGTTAATTGTACCGATAATCAGGGTCATTCAATTAATGTTACCAATATTTATACCCCATCTCATTACGCTGTAGGATGTGTAGCCATTTCCCAGGCAACCATTCTTAAGCACTATAACTGGCCGCCAAAGGGTGTGGGAAGTGAATCTTATTCCGACAATTTGGGCAGCTCAACCGGAACCTATGTTGCCGATTTTGCTCAAACTGAATATCGACTTGAACAGGCTCTGGATCGGTATCGCGGAAAATCATCAGAACTCGTTGAACGGGAAATTGCCGGGCTGGCAGCTTACCATTCTGCTGTTGCACTCAATATGAATTTTGAAAGCAATGGCTCAACTTCCAATGTTAACAAAATTCCTACAGCTCTGGCAACTTATTTCAGGTTTACAGCATTGTATAAAGACCGCTCTGCCAGCTCATTCTGGACCATTCTCGATAGTAATATGGTTTGGGGAAAGCCTGCTGTGCTGGCCGTAGAAAATAGCTCAGGAAGTGGTCATTCTATAGTTTGCGATGGTTTAAAAATTGAAGATGGCGTTTATTATTATCATCTCAACATGGGATGGTGGGGCACATCCAATGGCTGGTATCAGATTAGAGGAAGCTTTAATGCGGGGGGCTATAATTATATTCTTGGGGGCGCCATGAATATAATGCCCGAACCAATGGTTATGGCTCCGGTTATTCTCGATGATGCTCCAATGGCTCAATTATGTTGGCAGTATCCGGCAAATGCCAACCCCGAAGCTTTTGAAATTCAAAGAAGTATCAATGGCGGTACCTGGCAAACCCTGAACGATAATGCTATAGATACTTCTGTTACAGTATTTCTCCAGCCTTCAATTGATTATGAATACAGAGTTAGAGCCAAAACGAATGGAGTCTGGTATAATAATAGCTGGAGCGAGCCGGTTAGCCTAATTCGTACCTATACTTCGATTTTGGAACAAGAACCTGATTTATACTCCTTTTCCCCAAACCCATTCTCCAATCGGTTGATCATTCATAACATGAACGAAAATACCGGCTTTTCTTCTATTTTTGTGGTTAACGAATGGGGATATCTCGTTTATAAAAATCAGACCCCGTTCTTCGGTTTATTAGATATTTCGACCCAACAATGGGCCAAAGGCGTTTATTTGGTGCATATTTCAAGCAAAAACAAGAAAAAAGTCGTGAAACTGGTTAAAATATAGATTATGCAAGATTCAAATGTAAATTTAATTATCAGATATTTGTCAAAAGAAGAATTAACCACATCGGAATTTGAATTGGTAAAATATCTTCAGAAAAGCAATTCCAAAGAGTTTGTTGAGCTCCAACTTGCCTATGAAACCAATATCTTTAAAAAATTAGATTTTAATTCGGAAAAGGGTTGGGACATTGTGCAGCAGAAGTTGAGTGATGATAAATCCTTTGTGTCTAATTCAAAGAATTACCTTTGGCTAAAAATTGCCGCTACCGTTTTATTGCTCTTTTCCATTGGTTTCACAACTGCAAGCTATTATTCCTGGAACGTAGAAGTATTAAATCAAACAGGAAACCTGCAAGACCTAACCCTGCCCGATGGAAGCCACATTGTTCTGGACAAAGGGGCAAGAATACAATATACACGTACTTTGCTCGATAATTTTAACCGTAGAATATCTCTTACAGGAAGGGCGCATTTTAGTATTGCAAAAAATCCCGAAAAACCATTCATTATCTATAATCCACTGGTCGATGTGCAAGTTTTAGGAACACAATTCACCATCAATCAACTTGCCGACCAAACCCAAATAATTCTTCAGGAAGGAAGTATAAAACTTAGCGGAAAACAACTCAAGGAAGATATTCTAATGACCGAAACAGGTAGCCTGGTTATCATTTCAGAAACCGGGTTCATTCGGGAAAATAAAATATTTACAAATCTTTATTCATCGTGGATGCAGAAACGTTTGTCATTCGAAAATTGTACCATCGGTGAAGTTTATCAGTTCCTTAATGATAGTTATGGCATAAAAATTACAGTGCAGGACTCATCGCAGCTAAATGCTACCTTGTCAGGATCAGCACCATCCGACGACCCGGCACTGATTATAGAAGCCATAAATACCATACTTATTTCAAAATCTGAATCAAATAAACACAAGTAAATAGCAGAAATCATGAGAAAAATTATACAGTTTATGGCATCAGTTTTTCTGGTGTCTGGGCTCGTTTTGTGGCAAAACCAAACAGCGTTCTCTCAAAAAAACACTACAGATAGCAATGTCTTGCATAAAAAAAATATCAATGAAATTATCAATCAACTCGACAGTACTTTCAAGGTATCCATAACAATCGATGGCGATTTAGACAGTAAGGACATTTTTATTGATGAGCAAGTGTTAAAAAATAGCGAAACTATTGACCAAGTCTTGGAGCATATATCCATCAATAATAGTTTAATGTATGCAAAAATGCGAAGTGATTATTATGTGTTGAGCAAAAAAAATGGGATTATACAGCAGAATAATAGCACCAATAGCTTTAAAAAAAATAAAAAAAGTATAACCGGCGTTATCAAATTTCGCGAGGATAATAGCCCGATTCCCGGTGCAATAATCCTCGTGGATGGAACCACCGATGGGGTAATTACCGATTTAGATGGCCGTTTTACTATTGATGTGGGTGAATCTGTTTCAACATTAAAGATTTCATTCCTGGGAATGAAAACTGTTTCGCTCGATGTAAGCAGAGAAACCAATTTTAATGTGTTGATGGATGTTGATGCTTTTGGTCTGGACGAAGTGATAGTTTCGGGAGTTGCTGCAAACACACCCCGAAAATTTTTAACCGTAAGCGTTGATAAAGTCGATGGAAATGTGTTGAAGGAGGCTACTGCTTCATCAGCCGCTTCTACCTTGCAGGGAAAAGTTGCGGGGGTTACTGTGGTTCAGGCCAATGGTCAGCCGGGTAGTGGTGCATCAATTCGCCTTCGGGGCTCCACAAGTCTTAGCGGTAATAATTCGCCCATGATTTTAATGGATGGAATCATTCTGCAAACCAATCTGGCCGATATTAATGTGGATGATATTGAGAATATAGAAGTGGTAAAGGGAGCTGCTGCTGCCGCTCTTTATGGATCGGAAGCTGGAAATGGAGTTCTGGTCATCACTTCGAAAAGGGGTTCCACGAATAAAGCAGGAACCACCACTGTAAATATTCGTCAGGAATTAGGTAGCCAGGAAATCCCAAGATATATTGAGCAGGCTACACATCACCCCTATGAATTGGCCGATGATTATCAAGATTTTTCTTATACTAAATATGCCGGTGTTATTTACGATTCTATTGGAAATCCATTATTTGGCAGCAGGCATTTATCCGATTCTGGCTATGCAGACCAACCATATGCCTTGTTAAATGAACATCAAAAAGATTTTTACCAAAAAGGAATTTATAATAGTACCTATATTTCTGTTATGGGAAACAATACGAAAACAAATTTTCTCATTTCCTATGAATTTAATAAGCAAAACGGGGTATTGTTTTCTACCGAAGGTTATAAACGAAATAATTTCAGGGTGAACCTAGACCATAATATTTCCGACAAACTAAAAATTTCCACTTCAAACCTCATAGTACTCACCAGCGAACAAAACCCGGGTTCAACCCGGGCTTTCAGCGACCTTCTATTTGTTTCGCCCGACATCGATCTTAGTGCCCCCAATGAAAATGGTACCCCCTATAAAATATTGCCCGATCCCTGGAGCGTGGCCGAAAATCCATTGTATCCTTTGGTTAATATAAAACGAGAAAGCAAACGCCGAAGCTTGGTTGGTAATATTATGTTGAATTATAATGCTTTAAACTGGCTTTCGTTCGAGGCTAAATATACCTATGAATACCGCAATCAGTTTTGGTCAACTTATACTCCTATGGGTTATCTTGGGTTTGGAGGAGCATCAACAGGGGGGTCACTATATAAAAGAACACAGGATAATATGGATCAAAATATCCAGTTCACAACCAATTTAAACAAACAGATTGGCGATTTTGTAGGCAAAGTCAAATTGAGTTATTTATATCAGAACTATAGTTATGAAAGCTTTTCTGCCTTGGGCACCGATTTTCTTTTGCCCGATGTTCCTCATTTCGAAAATACCGATCAGGAAAAAACAAGCACTGTATCTTATCGCGGTGACGAGATAGCCATTAACTATTTTGGTATAATAGACATAGCTTATAAAGAAAAGATACTATTATCTACTCTTTTTCGCCAAGATGCCTCCTCAACTTTTGGCGAAAAGGTGCGTTGGAATCCATATTATCGGGTTTCGTTAGGGTATCGCTTAACGGAAGATGTGAAAATCCCCGGAGTACAGGAATTAAAAATCAGGGCTTCGCAAGGTTCTTCGGGTCAGCGTCCCGGCTATTCCTGGCAATATGAAACCTATAGTTTAGATAATGGAAACCCCCAGGCACAAACCATTGGTAATAAATACTTAAAACCTTCAGAAACCACAGAAACCGAAGCTGGTTTGGATCTAAATTTTTTAAATAATTTTTCGTTTAATTTCACTTATTCCCAATCAATTACTAAAGGGGCTTTCGCCATGGCTCCATTGCCGGCTCATTTAGGTTTCCCGGCTCAATGGAAAAATATTGGACAGCTTAGTACCCAGGTTTTTGAAGCAAGTTTGGGTTATTCATTGAATACAAATTCGGGTTTTGTCTGGACATCTAATGTAACCTTCGATAGAATACGACAAAAAATTGATAAACTTGATATTCCCGATTATACCACCGGCCCAAGAAGCGCATTTTCAATAAAAGAAGGCGAAACCTTTGGGGTGATGTATGGTTACACCTGGGTTACCAGTCTCGAACAAATGGCAGTTCAACTACCGGCAGGAAAAACTATCAACGATTTTGAAGTAAATAATGAAGGCTATGTGGTACCTGCCGGAACACAAGGTACCTTGGCCGAAATTCCAATTAAACTCGATGCCAATAAAGATGGCTTGGGAGATAAAATTCAAATAGGAGATGGAAATCCCGACTTGCAACTCAACTGGGGAAATTCCATGTCGTTTAAAGGATTTAATTTATATATGTTATGGAGCTTGAAATACGGTGGCGATGTGTACAATTATACCCGTCAATATACCTTTAGAGACCAAAGAGACCTGGTTTTCGATCAGTATAATGTTGCCGAAGCCGATAAAAAAACCATAAACTATTACAATACTTTCTACGATGGAACTGGAATAAATTCGTATTTTGTTGAAGATGGAACCTATCTGAAACTCCGCGAACTATCGCTCTACTACATTTTCGATGAGAATAATTTGCCCGGCAACATTAACAAATACATTAAAAAAATAAGAATAGGATTTCAGGCTCGAAATGTTGTCACTTTCACCAATTATAAAGGATACGATCCCGAAGTAGCAACAGGTTCAGATTTAACTAACTATCCATTCGACGATTTTGGATATCCAAACTACAGAACCTACACAGGGTCAATTAGTCTTAACTTTTAATTCATTTGATAAAGTAGTAAAAAGATAGAAATATGAACCATTACAGCAATTTCCTAAAATCTGAAAACAGTACTTCACAATCAATCAAAAGAGTGGCAAATACGCAAAAACAGTTTTTGAAAAACAATTTAGTCATGATGAAAAGAATATATAGAAATTTAGCTCTGGTCTTATTAGTTCTGCTTGCAGCAGGATGTCACAAAGACCTCGAAGTGGAATATAATAATTTGCCCGATACTGAAATAGTTTGGAAAACTCCAACTGGAGCCTATGGAATGGTGCAGGGAACATTTTATAACTGGTATATGACCATTACATCCAGCATTTCGCCCCGAATGGCCATGTGGGTAATGGCAGACCAGGGTACTTGTTCCTGGGCCAATAGTGGAATGTATCATCTATCAGCCGAACCGCGTGTTGGTTTCAACAATACAACATCCTATACCTATGCCGATATTTTTGCTACATTTTATAACGACATTTATGGTAATCTAACCATTGCAAATCACAGTGTGGCAGCCATTAACAGAGGAATGACTTTCGAAGAAATAGGTCAAAAAACTGAGAAAGTTAAAGCAATGGGCTACTTTATTCAAGGTATTTCTCTGGGCTATCTGGGCCTTAATTATGATAAAGCCTTTATTGTAACCGATCAAACCGATATTAATTCTGCTATCCCGGTCTCTGGTTATAAGGAAATTTTAGCTCAGGCTGTGCTTTCGCTCGATAAATGTATTGAAGTTTGCGAATCGGCTAATTTCACCATTGAAGACAATTGGATTAATGGTTCATCTTATTCATCTACAGAGTTAAAGCAACTTGCAAGTTCATTTGCTGCCCGTTTTATCGTGTATGGTGCCCGAAATAGTAATGAAAATGATCAGGTTGACTGGAACAGAGTATTAAACTATGCTAATAACGGAATTCAGCGCGATTTAGCACCAACCATGGACAATTCAAATTGGAAATGTTGGTATAAATACTATACTGTGCGACCGGGTTGGGCAAGAATAGACAGCAGAATTATTAATTTAATGGATAACCGATATCCATGGCGCTTTCCCGATAACGGAGAAAATCCACCTTCTGCCCAAAGCGAAGATAATAGATTAAGAACTGACTTTAAGTTTGTATCAAGCAACAATATGAAACCCGAGCGGGGTTATTATCACTATTCGAATTATGAGTATGTACGTAGTACCTATGCTATTTCTACGCACACTGGCGAAGTAGTTGATTTCTCTGTGGCCGAAAATGAATTGGTTAAAGCCGAAGCATTGCTAAGAACAGGAAACCTAGCTGGCGCTTTAGATATCATAAATACAGGAAGCAGAGTTACACGCGGCGGTTTGAATCCGCTTCATGCCAATTCCACCGCAGAAAAAATTCTTAATGCTATTTTTTATGAGCGAGACATTGAATTAATACAAACCGGATTCGGAATTGCATTTTACGATATGCGTCGTAGAAACATGCTCCAGCCCGGAACTATGTTGCATTTCCCTATTCCGGCAGAACAGCTCATGGTAATGGAACTCCCCAACTATACTTTTGGTGGAGTTGAAAATGCAGATGGAATAAATGTTTCTAATGGCGGTTGGTTTCCTTCAAAGTAAAGTGGTGGAAAATTCCAATTTTTTGTAACAGTCTGCATTGTGATGCAAATGGTATAAATGCATTATATAGTAATATTTGGCTCCTAATAAAACGAATACCAAATTTCAATTGTCCTAATGCCCAAAAAGCGCATTTTTTAAAATATTAATTAACTAACAATGAACAAAATAGCATTTTTAATACTCTTAATTGCCTTCGAAATTTCTTCATCTATTGCCTGTACAACCGCCGTTATCTCTGGTAAGTATACCAAAAATGGCAGACCTCTGCTTTGGAAACATCGCGATACATGGGCTATAAACAATAAAATAATGCAATTTTCCGATGGGAAATATGAATGCACCGGATTAGTGAACTCCGGCGATAGCCTGGGAAAAAGTGTATGGATTGGGTTTAATAGTACCGGCTTTGCCATTATGAACTCTGCCAGTTATAATCTAAATAACGATACTGTTGAACAATCTGGTTTAGAAGGTAAAATAATTAAGCAGGCACTGCAAAATTGTGCTACCATTGATGAATTTGAAAATATGCTGAAAAACATGCAGCAACCCACCAGATTAGAAGCTAATTTCGGCGTGATAGATGCTAATGGTGGTGCAGCATATTTTGAACTTGCTAATTATAGTTATACCAAAGTGGATGCAAACAATCCTGCTGTTGCTCCTTTTGGTTATCTTATAAGAACAAACTATTCATTCTCCGGAAAAATGGGTAAGGGTGGTGGATATATTCGATATGTTACTGCCAACAACCTTTTTGATGAGGCTGTTAAGGAAAATGAATTGTCAGCTCAAACCATACTTCAAAAAGCCGGTAGAAGCTTGACTCATAGCCTCACAGGCGACAATTTATGGGATTATAAGTTATTAAAAGAAGGCAGCAGTGACTACGTTTGGTTTGTTGATTTTATTCCCCGCAGCGGTTCTTCTTCATCGGTGGTTGTCGAAGGTATCAATCCAGAGCAAAATCCAATGGAAACAATGATGTGGAATATTATTGGGTTTCCTTTAACATCAGTCATTATACCTGTTTGGCAGATACCGGAAACTCATTTGCCACAGGTAGTTGAATACAATGAGCATATTAAGGACTCTCCTATTTGTCATCTAGCTCTCAAACTAAAAGAAAATGTCTATTCCTATAAAGTCGATATAAATTACAAATACTATATCAATCTCAACTCTTTGCTCAACTCAGATCATACTGGTTATTTGCAGGTATTGCCCCAATTGGAATCGGAAATTCTCGCTAAAACCTATTTTATGAAAGCGCAATGGGAGTTAAATGGGTTTAAACCCAAAGAAATCAATGATTTTTATAAGTGGATAAATACTACTGTTCTAAATTTCTACGAAACAAATTTTCCCCAATTAGAAACTGAGATAAATCAAATAACAAACCCTTAATACACATAGTTGTGAATAAACAATTAACATATCTACTCTGTTTGTCGGGCTTGATTCTGATGGTCTCGTGTCATAGCACAGACAAGTCCATTCAACTCCCTTCGGGTAAAATCGCAGTAGGAGTATATAACGGGAACGGTGCCAGCCCAGTTTGCGTGGTCGAAACCATCGAAGCACTCAAATTGGATTCGGCGATAATTCCCGAACAAATCTCCGCCGTGAACATATTGGAAGGCAAGCTAGCGGGGCTTGATGTATTAATTTTTCCTGGCGGAAGCGGAAGTCAACAGTTCAATAGTCTTGGAGACCTGGCCATCCGGAAAATAAAGGATTTTGGAAAATTGGAAGGGAAGGGGCTGATTGGAATTTGTGCTGGAGGATATTTGTTAGCCAGTACAGAAAATTATCCAAATCTCAAGATTCTTCCTGTTTCGCATGTGAGGGAACATTATGACAGAGGCAGGGGGCTTATAAGTTTCTCTCAAAATAGTTTTGGAGATTCTATATTCCCGGAACACTCTAAAATCGAAAATCTCTTTATACAATACTACGATGGCCCGGTTTTTATAGTTCCCGATACAACAGATGTGCATATTATGGCTACCATAAATACCGATATCGCAGTGACTAAAGGAGCACCCTCTGGTGTAACTCCCCAAAAACCAGCTTTTCTGTATTATGAAAATAGCGATGGAAGGGTGGTGGTTTCGGTAGGGCATCCTGAGGCAACTACTGGAATGCGATGGATGGTGTCCCGAATGGCTCGTTTAGCTGCTAATAAACCTATTATTTCTTATCCTACTACAGTGGTTCGGCCAAACTTGTACGACAAAGAAATCCTGTTTTTTTCCGAGTTGGTGAAATTTGAGAAGGATCAGTTTTGGAAATTAACCGAAAACGATGCCTATTCAGTTGCCATAGCTCTTGACCATCTCAAAAGCATACACTCAAGACCATCCATTCGTTGGGCAATGGGATTGCTTAGAAATCAACATGAACTGGTGCGGTTAAAAGCAGCCGAATATCTTCTTTTTACTGAATATACCGATGCACTACCCGATTTGAAGATGGTCTACGAACAGGAAGAAAATGAGGAATTAAAGGAAAAACTTAAAGTTATTTATTCAAATCTGGCTAATACAATATATTAAAACCAATTAGCACGCCAATTAGAGTTGCGGTGATTAGTAGATGAATTAATTGTGGATGCTCCTGAGCAAGGCTTCGAAGATGTTTTAGCGAAAACCCCATATGGTTCTCAACTGTTTTTTCCGATATGCCAAGAACCTCAGATATTTCGTTATATTTCATCCCATCAACCTTATGCATGCGAAAAACCAATCCTGCTTTTTTTGGCAACGATTCAATAATTTTATTTATATAGTCCGATTTTTCAGATTTAAGCAGCAGTGTTTCAGGAGTTTCAAAATTACTTAAATCAGTATATTCATCCATTCTTATAACATTAAGTTTCCGCTTTCGCGAATAACTTATAATGGTATTCTTGGTGCTTTTATAAAGGTAGGATTTTAAATTATATTCAATGCTAATATTCTCCTTTTTACGCCAAATATTAACAAAAACATCCGAAACTGCTTCCTCTGCCAAGGATTTGTCACGAACAAAAAGATAGGCAAAATTGCACAAGGGACTATAATACAAAGAGAACAAATCAGCAAAAGATTTGCTGTTTCCTTCTTTTATTTCTTCAAAAAGAATAATATCTGTTTTTTGCTTTAGTTGAGTCCTCATAGCTACATTGAACCCCCAAATGTAGAGTTTTTTTTTGTTATAACAATCGATTGCGGAAAATTGATTTCACTTCGTGATAAATATAATTTTTTATCACCTGCCTAGGTACATTGAAAGGCAGCAATATTGCAACACTATTTAGTTAGCCTTAAAATATAAAATTCTGGTTTAAGCTGTTATGTAAAAAAACAGAGTTTGAAAATAGCCCGAATGATTTGCAACTATTTCAATCCACCAAATAATCATCAGAAAGTGGAATCAATAAGAATCTCGATAAAATATCTTCGGGCAAACCTGTAATTTTACGCTTCACCAAATCAATCCAGGCACCATCAACATTGATAATGGCAGCAATTTCGCCCGAACTCTTCAGAATCTGATGCCGCAAAGACCATTTGGAACCATCACGCTTGCACTTGACCAAATGGCACGAAACCGATATTTTCTCGCTCATATTCACTTCCTTCAGATAGATAAGCTCCTCGCGAAATAAAACCGGCCCCAAATAATTTTTTAAAAACAATTGAGCGGTTAGTCCCAGCTCATCCATGAGCATAACACGCGCATGAGCTGCAATATCGGCGTAGGCAGAATGGCGCATATGTTGGTTGGCATCTATCTGAGCCCACATCACAGTGGTTTGGTAACAAAAACTCTCCATTTTATTAATCTTTTGTGTTGATGTTAAACTTTTTAAAGCTTCAAAAATAGCCCATTATCTGCCACGCAAATTCATAATCCTGTTAATTCTGCACTTACTTTCACGAATAATGCTGTATCATTAAAATCTGGTTATAAAAATGCACCCTGGAATTTTATAGGCAATTGTCCGCATCCGTGAAATCACTTAGGGATTTTAACCGAAAACTTTAGGGTAAACCCACAGCATTTTTCCCCCTTTTCCGCACTTAAATTTGTGTCATTCGTCGGGCAACTGACAATCGTTCTTTTTTTCATATTAAATTGATTTATTGAAGATTATTATTGGATTTATTGGTATCATAATATTAGTTAATAGTCGTACTACAATCGTTTGTAACATATAGATTGTACTTTTGTTTTTGATAAGGGCTGGTTGTTTAAACTTGCCCTTTTTTTTATGACCAAATTTTGCTGATATCTCAAAATCCAATAATCAACCGATGAGTTAGTTTTTCTAAAAAAAACTGATTTGCCAAATTCATTCTAAAGCGAAATTTATCCCCCGGAAAAATATTTTCCAGTACTGAAAAATTATGATTTGACTATCAGGTAAAATGCTAATTTTACTGTCTGAACTGGCTTTTTGCACTCGTTGGCTCTATGATATTTTCGTTTAATGAATTGAAATTCAATATTATAAAACTCTATCTAGTGGCACCATCAAAGGCAATTAAAGTATAGGGCGCTGTATATCAAATGGTTACTTTAATTGTCAAACAATTCGCCGGTTCTGCAATAGTATAGCTTTAAGAATCACAAAATCAGTTAACTACATAAAAAATATATCATGAAATTTTCGGTTAAAATTATTTTAGCTTCCATTATTTTAACATCTATTGTTTTTATTTTCACAAGTTGTGTGAAAGAAGAAACCGAAACACCCACCAATGAACTTATGCAAGGGGTGTGGGAATTGGAGCAGGTGACAGAAAATGGTCTCGACATCAGTGATCAGTTTGTGGGGGTTTTTCCAACCTATATTCATATGGACGATATGAACTCGGTGAACTCTACCGCCGGTCCGCTGTTCATGTACATTGTGTATGGAAAAAGTAAGTTTGTCAATATTTCCAGCCAGATAGACAATGTTTTCAACTACACCAATCTTACCTTCACCGAAGGTGAGTGGTTCATCGATAAAAATGAAGTGGTTGATAATTTCACCATCGAAATGAAATTGAAATTTCCCGGAGCCGGCACCATTACTACGCTTCTCGATGCCATGGGTATTACTTTGGGCGGAGTTGTTGACGATATCCTCGATGCCATTATCTATCACAAATTCCGGAATGTGCGGGTAGATATCAGCGACCCGGATCCAAACACCATGATTTGGGAATTTGACGATTTTGTTACGGCACAATACAACTCTAAAGACTCCCAAGGCGATTATATTCTGTATCAGGGATCTGGATTTAGCACCGATTCTTATTCACGATGCAAGCTGGTTTTTACCAAAAAAGTGAAAACCCTAACCCAACTCGTTCAGGAGCAAAAATAATTCCTTTTGGTTTTATTCTACCGGCTATCAGTTTTATAGCTGATATTTTGAAGCGGCATTCCAAATGCGATGCTGCATGTTCGATTCGTTTACATTGACGAAAATCAGCTGAGCTTAATTTGATAGTAGTGAGAGACGCAAGGAAGTCTATATTCCGTGTGCGTATTTCTTTAAAAAGAAGAATTATCCAATAGGCAGAGAAATATACTACTGTTTCCACCAAAAGTTTACAAAAAATAAAACCGCCATTGGGTGATTTATAGATGATTAAATACTATTTTTGAAAATATAAATCTGATAAAAAACCAGAACAACAAACTACTTTGCAGTAAGCTTTGCGACGAGTATGCAAAACATTGCGATATTGAAGCTATTTAATACATTTGTGGATATGAAAATAAAAGAAGATATAAAACTTAAGGCAAAGGACTTTGGGGACTTATGTAAAAGTCACAAAGTAAAATATTTATATGCCTTTGGGTCATCAACAACCGATAGTTTTGATTCTCGGACAAGCGATATTGATTTAGTAGTTGAAATAGATTCATCAGATCCGCTTGAAAGAGGTGAAAAGCTATTTGATTTATGGGACAAATTTGAAAATTTCTTTGATCGAAAGGTGGATTTACTGACAGACTCTTCAATTAAAAATCCGATTCTGAGAAATAGTATTGATAGGACAAAGATTTTAATTTATGACGGAACGGGGCAAAAAGTACTTATCTGATATACTAAGGTCAATCGACCTGATTGAATCTTTTCTAATTGGAACTGAAACCTTCGAAAAATATCAATTGGATTTTAAAACCCAAAGTGCAATAGAAAGGCAGTTGGGTATTATCGGAGAAGCTGTAAACAAATTTGAAAAGGAATGCCCAGATATGAGATTAGAGAATACCCGACATATTATTGGATTCCGAAATCGAATTATTCATGCTTATGACAGCATAGACAATTCTATTGTTTGGGTAATTGTGCATAGGTATCTTAATCCATTGAAAGAAGAAGTTAAAAATATCGTTTAGAAGTCGGTTGATAATATGTAAGTTATAGAAATTCAGGGTAATATATTTTCGGGAGTAGGCTTAGCCTGTGGTTGATGTTGGATTGTTTTACCTGTTCTGAAAGCCATAAACCATCAAGAAATTTAACAGTACTTACCGAAAAATCCACAATATTAAGTAGAACAATGGTTGTCGGCGCAAGCAGAAGCTATAAAATAATTGGCTCATAAGATCCTTAATTTTGAATTGCACCAGATGCACAAGTAACCACCAAAAGTTTACAATAAATAAAACCACCATTGGGTGATTTATAGATGATTAAATACTATTTTTGAAAATATAAATCTGATTTTGTCAGGCCTATAAACTAGTTATCACTCATTTAAGCAAATATGAAAAGAGTACTTTTTTTATTATTACTCTTTTGTTTAATTCCTTTTTCATGCTTTTCTCAGAAAAAAGCCCTTGTTGAAGATAAGTTTTTGATTGTACTTGATATTCAAGAGTACTATACAAACAATAAGCTGTCTGGAGAGTCTGCTCAAAAATTAATTGATTCCATAAATTATGTAATGAGCAATACAAGTTCAAATAATGTAATATACATAAAGAGCATTCATAAGCTATTAAATCTATCCCTTTCCTGGCCTTTTGTATATGTTACTCATGATACATCTGCAATGTGTTTAGATAAGAGACTGAATTTGGTGAATGATAATATTTTAACAAAAGAAGAACCAAATACATTTACTATAAAAGCACTAAATGATTTTCTTAAACAAAATAATGCTAAAGAAATTATTATAACAGGTCTTTTGGCTGAGCAAGGTGTATATGAATCATTAATTGCAGGAAAGAAACTAGGTTACGATATGTATATTATACCAGAAGCTATTGTTGGGAAATCACAAAAAAGCAAAGAAAAAGTGATAAAAAAATTACTAAAAAAGGGAATTAAAATATTAGATATTAATACACTGAATCATGATTAATTGATGTTGTTCTCATTTTAAAGTTTTAAGTTTAGCAACCTAAAAATAAGATTAATGCTGATACTTTAGGAAACTACCGAAAGAAACACGAGTGCCAACAAACGCTGTAGCAAATGCGGGTTTGTCCCGATTTCATCGGGACAGGCTGTGTTCGTTGAAACATTTGAAATCTTTATATACATTTCCCGATTTCATCGTGACAAGTTTTGCTGGCTGACAGTTGAGCAACAATTTTAGCGCGCACTGGCCATGCTGCCAACCTTTACCTGAAATGTTAGGCCGACAGTTCACAACGACACAGTTTGACGGACTGACAAACGAAATTTGCTGAAAACGGGGAAGCAGAAAACCAAATAGAGTAAGCACAAAAATTAAATAGAATAGAAATGATTTCAGACGTTCAAACAAAAGGCAGTTCATCTTTAAACAGAATGAATAAACCTAACATTTTTAGACTTGCAACAAAAGAGCTGTCGCAAGACGGCTTCTTTACCTGGCTTTTACAGTGGGCAGATAACAACCACAATCAATACGACAACAATCTAAATGAAACCGCAAAAGATTTTGTAAGGTTGTTACTAGGGCAGACACCTGACTACCAAATCATTAAAGTTGAAGCTGGCAGACAATGGAACAACATTGATATTTGGGCTGAGATAAATGACGAGTATTTTATCGTCATTGAAGACAAAACAAATACTGGTGAACATTCCGAACAATTGCAACGCTACAAAGACATTGCTACCAACCACTACAAAGACAAAAACCACAAACTTGTTTTTGTTTACCTCAAGACTGGAAATGAGAGTTTATCTACACTCAAAAAAATCAAAGAAAATGGCTACTCATCTGTTGACAGAAAAACCGTTTTAAGTGTTTTAAACAAAAGACAAGTAACAAATGAAATTTTTAATGACTTCAAAGATTATTTGACCGTTATTGAAAATGCTACAAATTCTTACACAAAATTTGAAAACATTACATCTGATTGGAAGGCAGGAGAAGGTTTCTATATCAAGCTTCAAGAGCATATAAGTGAGTGGACAGACTGGCGTTATGTTGCAAATCAAATGGGTGGTTTTCTTGGCTTTTGGTATCACTGGACAAGAACTGAAGAAATTGGAGAGATTTATATTCAAATTGAAAATGCTTTTGAGTATGGCATCAAACTCGTCATAAAAATTGCTGGTTGGGAACCAAGCACTGACACTTTATATCGTTTAATGAATGATATAAAACCATTCGCAGAAAGAAACGGACTTACAATTTCTAAACCTGACAAATACCGGGCAGGTGCAACATCAACATTAGCAATTGTTCAAAACGCTTTTTCGGTTGACAATGACGGAAACATAGAATTTGATAAATTTATATTGACATTAAAAAATTTAGAAAAAACACTTGACGAATACTGCAAAGCAAAGAAAAACAGCAGATAACATTCATCTGAATAACTAAAAAGCCCAGCAAAAAGCCCCGTAACAGCAAGAAGCTACGGGGCTTTTTAGTTTATTCGGTGTTCGGCGAAACCTACCAATGCCTTAGGGGAAAAAGTAGCGATATTTTGAGATGTTGTGTTTTAGTTTTACCCAAATGATTACCAGAAGACTTATTTGAGTTTTGGCAATAGTTTTTGTCGTGACAATCAATTAACTTACATTGAAAAAAGCGAACTTTAAAATTCCTAAAAGTTTTTAATTTTCATAAGTTTTAGGAATTTGTATATATTTGCCCTATGCAAACAATAGCACGTAGACGTTACTTAGAAACACTTAGTGTTCTTAAAGATAAGAATTTGATTAAAGTTGCCACGGGCGTTAGACGTAGTGGAAAATCAACTTTAATGACGCAGTTCCAGGATTTGTTGCGTAAAGAAAACGGCAAAGTTTCCATTATAGCGATCAATATGGATATGCCTGAATTTCGGTTTTTAGCAGAAAAGAATTGGAAAGATATTTACGATTATATCATTAAGCATCTTAAAAAAAATGTGACCAATTATGTATTTATAGACGAAGTGCAAAACGTTCCGGAATTTGAAAAACTGTTGGAAGGCTTGTATGTTCACCCAAACATAGATTTGTACGTTACTGGTTCAAATGCATTTTTATTATCAAGTGAATTGGCAACTTTGCTCACAGGTAGGGCTTTTGAAATAAATGTATTGCCTTTTTCTTTTGCTGAATATTTAGAGTTCACAGGCAAAACCACAAATCCTGACCGTGCTTTCGCTGATTATGTTCGAACAGGAGGTTTCCCCGAAGCAGTAAGGCTTTCAGCAGATGGAAATCATTTTGCAAATGAATATTTGCAAATGGTTTTTAAAAATATTTACAACAACGATATTTCAAAACGATATACTATTTATGCCGAAGAATCCTATCAGGAAGTTGTAAATTTCTTAATAGATTCAGTTGGTTCAAGTGTTTCAGCAGGGAACATTGCCAAAGTTTTAACAACAAACAAAAAGAAAATTGACAACAAAACAGTGTCGAAATACATTGCCGCTTTGGTAGAAGCCTATTTGTTTTACAAAGTAAACCGCTATGACATCAAAGGCAAACAACATTTGGTAACCCGGGAAAAATACTATTTGGTGGATTTAGGTTTTCGCAATGCATTACTTGGAAAAGAATTGGCAAGCGATTCAGGACATTTACTTGAAAATATAATTTATCTGGAGCTAAAACGAAGAAACAACCAGGTATGGATAGGAAAAACCAACAACTTAGAAGTTGATTTTGTTGTTCGCAACAACGAAGGTTTTACACAATACATACAAGTTTCGCATACAGTTGGTAATGCTGCGACTTTAGAACGTGAGTTAGCGCCATTTAACAGTATTGCAGACCATCACGAAAAACTTTTAATCACAATGGACTACGAAACAGGTACATATAACGGAATAAAAAAAATAAACGCAATAGATTGGCTTACAAAGACCGAAAAATAAGGGCGAACCGCTAACATTCCCCCAAATAACTGAAAAGCCCAGCAAAAAGCCGCATAACAGCAAAAAGCTACTGGGCTTTTTGGTATATTCGGTGTTCGGCGAAACCCACCAATGCCTTA
>DYSN01000285.1 GCA_020718205.1 Draconibacterium orientale | reverse complement strand
ATTGGCCTGATGAAGACTGGAATGCTTTTGAAAACTACTACCCTGGCGATGATTATATTGATTGGATTGGCATCAGTAACTACGGCGCGCAAACCCCACAGGATGATTATTGGGAAGAATTCCGCGTTAACATTGACGCTGTCTATCCTCGCCTGGAAACCTTGACCAAAGCCAAACCTGTCTTCATCGCTGAATTTGGCGCAACCAAAAATAACCCGCTCGGCAACCAGGCGGAATGGGCACACGCCGCATTGACAGACATTACCTCATTCCGCTGGCCGCGCGTCATCGGGTTCTCATGGTGGAATGAATGGTGGCAGAACGACGATACCCCCGCTCACGATACGAATATGCGCCTGCAAGATAACCCTGAATTGAAAACGGTTTTTCAGGACCTTGTAGGCAATAACCCAAAGGTGATAGGGCATATAACGCTGTCGCAATGATGTCACCCAGCATGGATAAATGGGGGGATAAAGAAACAATTTTTACTCTGACCCCCAATCTTCTCCTGGATTGTTATTTCACGACGTCGATGAAAAACTTATAGAGTTTTTCATGCATGCAGGGGATAGGTTATATAGGATTAGGTTTGTAGGTAGTTCAAAAAAAGACTGCGACACCATGCTGCCAGATTTAATGACTTTTCTTTACGGGCTGGAGGGGAATTCAAAAAATGCGGCACCATGTGCAAACTTGGCTGGCCATACGCGTGAGGACTTTGAGGCGATGGCACATGATGAAAAGGCATGGTATTTCTCAGCAGTGGACGCAAACAATTCCCTAACGCGCTTCTTTGATAACAACAATAATTGTATTATAACTGACCATGATGGAAGCCAGCACAATCAATTCAATGAAAAAGCATGCCAGGATCAAATAAAAGCGGCTTTTGACGATCTACAGCAATCGAACCCTCTTGTCCCAAAAGATTATTATGCTATCCTCTATAACCGTAATAATTTCATGCACAGAGACAGAATTATGTTTTTCTCTGATGAAGGGGTAGCCTTTTATGTCCCGGAGAGAATGTTTCAAGATAAAATTGCTGAATTCATTCCCTATGCGCATTTCTTTGATCGGAACAAAGTCAACAAAGAGAATAACAAATATACGATTAGTGGTGAAGAAATAAAATCCGAAGTCTTAAATGATTACCTTTCGAAAAGTATCAATGATGGCATAATTAAACTTTATGATCCTAAGTGTAATTAAGGTCTGCAAATGAGTCTGTTGCAAAAGTCTTGAATGTCAAAGCTCTATCATTTCGACCAACGGGATAACTCTTTGCGAAAAAAATATCTCATGATCCTGATATTTAAAGGTTTTGTATGACTATTAAAATACAACCGCCTGATGTGCTCGATGATATCCTGAAAATATTTGGAAAAAAACGGGCAGTCTATATGCCGGAACATTCCCATAAGTATGAATATTGTTTAGCAAAGCGTGAAAATTTTTTCCAAGCATTGTTTAGATCTTCAGCAAAACCACTTCCAAAGGGATGGGTTTACATGGATGATATTTATAAATGACAACCGAAAAATGACCACCAGTTCTATCCGCAGTACGAAAAAAGAGAAAAAAGGGTAGAGTGTGAAGCTGATTTCCCGATTGCCGACCGGGACTTTTATTGACGCCTCGTCGGAAAAAGGGGACACGGAAAAAGGGAGAGTAATCAGTGTCGTGTCGATCAGGATCAGTGTCGTGTCAGGCTTGACAATTGGGTGTTTTGCCAATCGCAAAAAGAAAATCAGCGGTT
>DYSN01000284.1 GCA_020718205.1 Draconibacterium orientale | reverse complement strand
AAAGCATTTAGAAACATTCCGAGAGATATGAGAAACATTCCGAGAGTTTTTAGAAACGTACCAATTCAATTTGAAAAAGTGATGATTTAATATTCTCGTATTCCTGATAAAACAGATTGTATGTAAAAAAGGAAATCGAATAAAAGATGAGTTTTTCAAGAAACTCGGTTCTAAACGCAATCGAAACTCAAAGAGTACAATGCAAAGAAATATGAAAACGATTGACAGCATGCGGATAGAACTACCCCCAGATAAAATCTGTATGTTTATTCTCATTAATATCCGTAAAAAACCTCAGTTTAAATGATTAGAACCTGATCCACTAATTAAGCTATCGGTAATAATCTGATTTTTCAACTGATTATTGAAAGCTTTTCCTTGTACCTTTCATGGGGATTTCCTATTTTTGCACAGATAAATAAGGAGACCTATGCGAAGTCTAAAAAAACATCTGGCAATTACCTTGAG
Organism: Draconibacterium orientale; assembly: GCA_020718205.1. GTDB lineage: Bacteria > Bacteroidota > Bacteroidia > Bacteroidales > UBA12170 > UBA12170. The sequence continues at coordinate 1,304 of DYSN01000284.1, read as the reverse complement.
TACAATGTCTATTATTGTAATTCTTGATCAGGTAACAAAAATTCTCGCGAGAATTCATCTCGCCCCTCTTCCCCAAGGTACGGAAATTCCAATACTGGGAGATTTATGTGTTTTAACCTATGCAGAAAATCGTGGTGCTTTTTTGAGCATGGGAAATATGCTCCCCGATGGTCTTTGGGCGGTTGTTATGACGATTCTTCCCGCGTTATTTATCACCGGTTTACTGGTGTACCTCATTCGAACGCGGACACTCTCCATGACAGAAACCATAATTTTTAGTGGAATCGTGGCCGGGGGAATTGGCAATCTTATCGATCGCTTTGCCTTTGGATTCGTAACTGACTTTATCAATTTTGGTATTGGGGAGATTCGCACAGGAATTCTCAATATCGCCGATATTCCAATCACCATGGGAATTATCTATTTAATGGTCTATTATTCTATTAAGGATATGAAAAAAAAGAAAACGGAAATATCAGAAGCACCGGCAGATCAGTAAATGTAACGGCTTCCAGAAATGGAGGCCGTTTTCTATAGGAAGAAAACAATGAAAAAACCGTTTTTGTTTGTGTCTGATTTCGACGGAACAATGTCGCAAAAAGATTTTTACCAACTCTTTAGCGAAACCAATCTCAAAAATCTCCACGAAGATCTTTTAGCTCAGTACAAACGAAAAGAGATCACCAGTTTCGGATACCTAGAACGCTTGCTGGCAGAACTGAACCACACTGAACAGGAACTTCGAGATGCAATCAACTCGCTTCCCGTAGATCCAATGGTGAAAACCGTATTTGATTTTGTTCGAGACAATGGAGGCGATTGCGCAGTCGTTTCAGCAGGAGCTGATTACTACATCAGACCGATTATGAATCGTGTTGGACTTGAAAATATTCCACTTTACGCCAATCGTGGGGAATTTATCGATGGCGGAATCCGTATGACACCTCCTGAAAACCCTGCCTATTATTCACCACTGTATGGAATTGACAAAGAACTGGTCATGAAAGATCTTGTCAATGAATATGAAACCGTAATGTTCGCCGGAGATGGAACAGCTGATTTTAAACCTGCTCGCTTAGCGTCAATTCGATTCGCAAAAGACGTGTTGGCTTTCCGTCTAAAAATGACTGGCCACGAATTCCACAAACTTCGCTCATTTGATTCGATCTATCAATTCCTTAAAAATGATTTTTTCTAACTTTTTTCTTGATTCAGTCAATTCAATCTACTATATTTACATCGCTTAACCGGAGGGCTAGGCTAATGGTAAGTCAGCGGTCTTGAAAACCGTCGCCGAAAGGCTT
>DYSN01000127.1 GCA_020718205.1 Draconibacterium orientale | reverse complement strand
CTTATAAAAAAATAAAACCACAGTTTTTAAAACACAATTCAAAAATGCAACTATATGATAAACAATGAATTGTGAATTTCAATATACTTTTACGACCTTTTTAGACCGGACTCATAAATGATTGAAGCCTTTGATTTGGCGATCTTGAGTTTGCTTGTAAACTTATGAAAAAAAATTAAGAATGTTGACCAATAAAATATGCATTTTTATTGAAGTCCGGTCAATAAATACCTGTTGATTGGCCGGGTTAAAATCAATCCGATAGTTATTTAGTCTATTTTGTTGAATTAAAAGCAGTTACCCTGTAAAAAATAAGACCCTGCAATTTTAAAAACCCCTTACTCGCTGGAAACTACTATCTTTGCCTTTCTAACCATTTTTTAGCCTTATGAACCATTTTCGACTGTTTTTCTTCCTGCTAATTGCCTTAAATTTTATTTTCTCCCCCGTTTTTTCCCAGGCCGATTTCCCTGAGGCTGGTTCTGTTTATCGCGATAATATGGTTCCAAGGGTCGATATTTCTATTAACCCCGACACTTTGGCATGGATTTACGAAAATGTAGAAAGCAACCTGGAATTTAGAGCCACCTTCACCTTTACCACCGATACGCTGGCCGAAACAGTGGAAGAAGTGGGGTTTAGATTGAGAGGAAATACCAGCCGCGAATCGCAGAAAAAATCGTTCAAAGTGTCGTTCAATACCTATCAATCGGGCAGAAAGTTTTATGGGGTTGAAAAACTCAATTTAAACGGCGAACACAACGACCCCTCGGTTATTCGCGCCAAGATTGGGTGGGATTTGCTTCGTGAGTTCGGAATTCCTGCCCCCAGAGCCAACCACGTTCGGGTTTATATCAACGGAAACTATTATGGCCTTTATATTAATGTGGAACATATTGACGAGGAATTTGTGGAATCGCGGTTCGAAAATAAGGACGGAAATCTCTACAAATGCCTGTGGCCCGCCGATTTAACCTATCAGGGAACCAACCCCGAAAATTATAAATATATGGCCGGCGACCGCCGAGTTTACGATCTGAAAACCAATACCGAAGCCGACGATTATACCGACCTGGCCAATTTTATCTCTAAACTGAATCAGCTCCCCTCGTCTGTGTTTGCATGCGAAATGAAGAAGATTTTCAATGTATATGATTATCTGCGGGTTATTGCCATGGATATTTTTCTGGGCAACTGGGATGGCCCCATCTACAACAAGAATAATTTCTATTTATACTCCAACACCGCTTCCAATAAAATAGAATATATCCCCTACGATTTGGACAATACTCTGGGCATCGATTGGTTCGACCGCGATTGGAGCACCCGAAATATCTACGATTGGCAAAACCACAGCGAAGAGCGCCCCATCTACACCAAAATGATGGCCAATGTGGAGTTTCGCGAAGTTTATAGCCAATATTTGAGCGAGTTACTGAATAACCATATCAACGAGGCCTTTATTCAAAGAATTCTGGACATTAAGGAAATGATTGCACCCTACCTCATCAACGATCCTTATTATCCACTCGATTATGGCTATACCATGACCGATTTTCACAACTCCTATACCCAGGCATTGGGCAACCATGTGAAATTTGGGCTGATTCCCTACATCGAAGCCCGAAAAGCATCGGCTTTGGAACAGCTGGAAGCTTTTGACAATCAGGCGGTAATCAATCATATAAGGCATAAGTTTAAGACCGGCGACCAAAGTCTTCGCATCAGAGCCTATGTGCGCGAAGCGGCGGATTCGGTGGTGCTTCGATACAGCGTGAACGATGGCGCTGCTCAGGAGTTGCTCATGTTCGACGATGGCTTACATTTCGATATCAATCCGGGCGACGGCGTTTATGCAACAACTTTATCCCCTATTCCGCTCAATACCCAAATCGAGTACCAGATAAAATCGTATTCTGCCACCATGGGAACATCTCTTCAGCCCTGCATTCCGGTGGTTTTTGTTTTCGAAAGCTCCTTGTTTCCAATGTTAAAAATCAATGAGTTTATGGCCACCAACGATACCACCATTACCGATGAATATGGCGATTCGGGCGATTGGATAGAGGTGTATAATGCAGGCTCGGAAGTCGTAAATCTGGGGGGAAAGTTTCTGAGCGACAACCTCGAAAACCCCGACAAATGGCAAATGCCCGATTACGATTTGGAACCTGCGGGTTTTGTACTGTTTTGGGCCGACGACGACCCCGACAAAGGGCCCTTTCACACCAATTTCAAGCTTGCTGCCGAGGGAGAAGAGCTGGGAATCTTCGATTCGGAATCCACAGGCTTTTATCCGCTCGATACCCTGGCTTTTGGCCCCCAACAAACCGATATTTCACAGGGTCGCTTTGCCGATGGAGGCCACGAATGGCGCTATTACCCCAACCCCACCCCCGGAATTTCCAACCTTTTCGATGCGGTTGCTGAGTTTGAAAAACCCAACATGTTCCAAATTTTCCCCAATCCCAATGCAGGAAATACACTGTATATCAGCTCTCCACAAAATCTGAAAATATACAATCTGAGTGGTCAGGAAATTTACTCCGCCCAACAAGTTAACGAGATTGACTTGAGCGAATTTGCACCGGGTTTCTACCTGATTCAAAACAACAAGGGAGGAAGCTGCAAGCTGGTGATTTTGGGGAATTAACCCTGATTTAAATTCACACCCGCCATAGGTCAAGGATTCTGAAAAAAAATTCCCTCGTGCAAAAGTGAATGGAACGCCGTATCCTTTTGAAGTTTGAAGCGTTGGAAAAGAGAACTTTGTACAAAAAACCCATTTGAAATATATTACGGTTTAGGTATTCAGGGTTTTTTTATTTTTGGGAAAATATTTGCTCAAGAAATATCCTGATTTTGTAATACCGAAAGAATATCTGTTAGACCGTGTTCCGAACTTGTTCGGAAGTTCAATAAGAGTTGGACTAAACAGCTATTGCATCGGCATTATACAATTCGTTTATTGGACTATATATTGTTTGTGTTTGTTATAAAATCCATATTTTCGAAATCACTTTCCGGAGTCCTATTTTCAATCCTTAAAAAATGATTTGTCATGATTCTAAAAGCTATTTTACTGGGATTCATCCTATTTCTGGCAGGATACAGCTTTGCTCAATACAATGGTGATTCTGAAGATACCTTAAACTGCAATCGGATCAATGCGGCTATTATGCCCGTGGCCACTCAATTCTATCACCATATTGATGAAAACACCTATCATTATCCGGCAAATTCCCATTATTCCACATTGAGTAGCCCGGCATTGTGGATAGGTGGTATGGACGATAACGAAGAGTTGCATTTGGCAGGGACACGATTTAGCCGATTTGGACATGATTTCTGGTCGGGTCCCTACACGGTAACTGGCGGAAATGCAGGGCTGAAGAGATGTTCCCATGGCGGCAAAATTTATGTATCCGGGCGAAAGCCATCCCTGCCATTGGGGAACCGACGGTGTGGACTCCAACTGGGGCAGAGTCTGGATTGATGACAATTCGGGCAATCAGCCTGGCGACCGACGTGGGGTTGCAAGTCTCGGCCCATTTACGTTTGAAGCTGGAAGTACCGATTATTTAGATCTGGTGCTGGTAACAGCAGCCGCAACCAAAGAGAAACCCGGCAACGAATTGCTTCAGGATTATGTGGCTCAAATAAAACACGACTATCTTGAAAATCCCTTAGAATTTGGCAATCAGTATTTGGGATTCAAAGACATTTCAATCCCCAATTTGCCTTTGATAATTCATCCGAACCCCGTTGTGGGTTCCGCCATTTGGTTTGAACTTCCTGAAACTGAAAAGGCAGACTATGCGATTTTTAGTGCTTCCGGACAGCTCGGTCAAAGGGGAAAATTACCTGCACAGGAAAATCAAAAATTGGAGTTGCGCAATTTATATCCTGGATGGTATCTGTTCGATGTAAGTACCCGTAATGCCATCTATCACAGCAAGATAATTAAGTAGATTTTCCTCCCCTTTCCGGCTAAAATCCTATGAGTTTTCTGTCTAAAAACTTCCAACTTCGTATTGCCATTCACCTTCAAATCTATTATATCTTTGCATAAAACCTTCTTAAAAAATCATTTATGAGCTTTCTAAGGCTGGTGAACAAAGTAGTTCACTACTTCAATATCGAGTCGGAGCTGGAAAACTACGACAATATTCACTACGAGATATTAAAAGGGGTGGTTTTTAAAGGAACCAATCTTTGGATTCTGTTTTTTGCCATCATTGTGGCCAGCATTGGGTTGAATATGAATTCAACCGCCGTTATTATTGGTGCCATGCTCATTTCGCCGCTCATGGGTCCCATAAACGGAATGGGCTACAGCATAGCGACTTACAACATGCATTTGTTCCGGCTTTCGGTAAAGAACTTCAGCTTCGCGGTGCTGGTGAGTCTGGTGGCTTCCACAGCCTATTTTGCTCTGAGTCCCATCTCTACCGCCCACAACGAAATCTTAGCCCGTACCAGCCCCACCATTTACGATGTTCTGATTGCACTATTTGGTGGAATGGCAGGTATTGTAGCCATCAGCTCCCGCCAGAAGGGAAATGTGATTCCGGGCGTGGCCATTGCTACAGCCCTCATGCCGCCACTCTGTACCGCAGGATATGGTATTGCCACTGGCGAACCGGAGTACTTTTTTGGAGCCTTCTTCCTGTTTACAATCAACACTGTTTTTATTGCCATTGCCTCGGTAGCCATTTCCCGCTTTCTTAAATTTCCCATCTTTAATGTGGTGGAAAAAGGCCGTAAAAAACAAATTACCAGCTATGTAACTATCGTAATCATATTAATTCTGGTTCCAAGTATATACTTTGGATACGGATTGGTAAAGAAAGAAAAGTTCGAAACCAATGCCAAAAAGTATATTGCTTCGGTGAGTATGGTCGATGGTAACTACTTGCTCAACAGCGCTGTGGATGCTACTAAAAAGAAAATAACCCTTATATATGGCGGTCTCGATTTAACTCCAGAGCAGGAGGCAGATATCAAAGTCCGAGCGAATAAATTTGAACTCGAAAACCCCGAGGTTACCATAGAACGCGGAATCTCTTTTACAGGTCTCGACGAGAAAAAGCAGGAAATAGTGCAGCTTCACGAGGAGATTGTAAAAGGCAATCAATCTATCATAGATAGAGAGGCCGAATTCGATAGCATTGTGGCATTGCCCAAAACCGGAAAAACCATTCTGGCCGAAATTTCCATGCTCTATCCGCAACTAGAAGGCTGCACTTTCTCGAAATCGCTCAGATATTCAACCAGTTCCGATAGCGCACAGGCAACAACTCTGGTGGTATTTAATGTAAAGGAACATCATCATTTTGACAAAAACGACCGGAAAAAAATCGAAAAATGGCTGGCTTCGCGCCTGAATGAAAAAAATGTGGAGGTTATTTTTAAATAATCCCCACGCAAACCAACGAATTCCTTTTTTCGGAAAAACATTTTTTCGCTCAGTAAATCTCTGAGTTAAAAAACTTTTATATTTGCCCCGAATTCAAATACTCCTTTCCTTTTTAAGGTTTGTTTGATTTATAAAGAAGAGTGAAGAGATCAGGCTCAACGAAGCTCTGGCAACCTACCCCAAAAAGCAAGGTGCCAATACCTGATTCCGGGAAAGTCCTGGAAGATTATAAATTAAAAAACTTTGTTTCATGACTCAACGAATGCAATTTTCTTAAAAAAAACCCCCTTTTCGACATTTTATTGTTTTGAAATGGCGGTAAGCCGGCACATATATCAATGTGTTGGAATTGTGCGTATACTAAAAAAATCAAACCATGAAGAAAATTAAAGACGAATTAAAATACAGAATCCTGGTACTCGACGGAGCCATGGGCACCATGATTCAACGATATAAACTCAGCGAAAGCGATTACCGCGGTCACCGTTTCGAAAACCGGGCATCGAACCTCAAGGGCAATAACGATTTACTGTCCATCACCCAGCCCCATATCATCGAAAATATCCACCGCGAATATCTCGAAGCCGGAGCCGACATCATCGAAACCAATACATTCAACAGCACTTCCATCAGCATGGCCGACTATGGAATGGAAGCCTATGTAACAGAAATCAATCTGGCTGCTGCCCGTATTGCCCGTAAAGTGGCCGACGAGTTTACACTCCAAAATCCTGAAAAACCCCGTTATGTGGCCGGAGCTTTGGGTCCCACCAACAAAACCACCAGCCTCTCGCCCGATGTGAACAATCCTGCCTTTAGAGCCGTTAACTTCGACCAGATGAAAACCGCCTATTACGAGCAAGCCAAAGCTTTGATGGATGGCGGTGTTCATGTTTTTCTCCTCGAAACCATTTTCGATACCCTCAATGCCAAAGCAGCCCTTTTTGCCATGGAAGAACTCTTCGACAACGAAGGCAAACGCATCCCCGTGATGGTGAGCGGTACCATTACCGATAACAGTGGTCGTACCCTCAGCGGACAAACGGTGGAAGCCTTTTTTGAGTCGTTGAAGCATGTGGAGTTGCTGAGCATTGGTCTCAACTGCTCCTTGGGGGCCGAACAAATGCGCCCCTATCTGGCAGAGCTGGCCCACAAAAGCCATTTGCCTGTGAGCGTGTATCCCAACGCCGGCCTGCCCAATCAGTTTGGTCAGTACGACGAAAGCCCCGAAACCATGGGAGCCCATATCCACGACTTTCTCCAAAGCGGTTTTGTCAATATTGTGGGCGGATGCTGCGGCACCACACCCGATCATATCCGCGAAATAGCCCGTCAGGCTCAGGAGGCTCAAACCCGCCAAATTCCACAGCTCCCCCATCAAACGGCTTTCAGTGGTCTCGAAGTATTGAAAATTACCCCCGAAGTGAATTTTGTAAATATTGGCGAGCGAACCAATGTGTCCGGAAGTATTAAATTTGCCCGGCTCATCAGAGATAAAAAATACGAAGAAGCCCTATCGGTGGCTTTGGATCAGGTGGAAGGCGGCGCTCAGGTGCTCGATGTTTGCATGGACGATGCCATGCTCGATGCCGAAAAAGAAATGACCATTTTCCTGAATTTGCTGGCATCGGAACCCGAAATTGCCCGCTTGCCTGTGATGATAGACTCCTCAAAATGGAGCGTGATCGAAGCCGGACTCAAATGCGTTCAGGGGAAGGCCATTGTTAACTCCATCAGCCTGAAGGATGGTGAAGAGCTTTTCCTTCAAAGAGCCGCCAAAATAAGAAACTATGGTGCCGCCACCGTGGTGATGGCCTTCGACGAAAAAGGACAGGCCGATACCCTGGAGAAGAGAAAACTCGTGTGCAAACGTGCCTACGACCTGCTCACTCAAAAACTCAATTTCCCCCCCGAAGATATTATTTTCGACCCCAATATTCTCACCATTGGCACCGGAATGGAAGAACATGCCAACTATGCCATCGATTTTATCGAAACCATCAAATACATCAAAACCCATCTTCCCCATGCCAAAGTGAGCGGTGGAATTTCCAATCTTTCCTTTTCATTCCGCGGACATCAGGAAGTGCGCGAAGCCATGCATTCAGCTTTTCTCTATCATGCCATTCAGGCTGGAATGGATATGGGCATTGTAAACCCTTCGCTGCTGCAGGTTTACGTCGATGTGGAACCCAATCTGCTGAAAAAAGTGGAAGATGTTATCTTTAACAGGCATCCACAGGCCACCGACGATTTGGTATCCTATGCCGAATCCATAAAAGAAAGAGGAAGTCAGATAGCCGAAAAGAAACAGCAGGAATGGCGAAGTCAACCTGTAAACGAGCGGTTGGCTCATTCCTTAGTGAAAGGCATCACCGAGTTTATTGAAGAAGACTTGGAGGAAGCCCGCAAAAACTTCGACTTGTCGCTAAAACTCATCGAAGGTCCTTTGATGGATGGCATGAATCAGGTGGGCGATTTGTTTGGCAGCGGAAAAATGTTTCTGCCCCAGGTGATTAAAAGTGCCCGCGTGATGAAAAAGGCGGTGGCTCATCTGTTGCCCTATATCGAAGCCGAGAGCGCCGGCCAATCCTCCTCTGCGGGAAAGGTTTTGCTGGCCACCGTTAAAGGCGATGTGCACGACATCGGAAAAAATATTGTGGGAGTCATTCTCAGCTGCAACAACTACCAAATCATCGATTTAGGGGTGATGGTTCCCATGGACAAAATCCTTCAAACTGCCAAAGATGAACAAGTCGACGTGATAGGTGTTAGCGGACTGATTACGCCTTCGCTGGAAGAAATGGTGACCATAGCTCAGGAAATGGAGCGACTTCAACTCAATATTCCGCTCATTATCGGGGGAGCCACCACCTCCGAAATTCATACGGCGGTGAAAATTGCTCCTGCATATAACCAACCCGTCATTCATGTGAAAGATGCCTCGCTGAGTGTGGGTGTGTTGGGCCATCTGCTTTCAAAATCGGGGAATAAAACCTGGCTGGGCGAGATTGACGAGAAATACGAAGCACTCCGTCAGCGTCATGCAAAGCGACATGCAGAGAAAAAATACATCAGCTTAGAGCAAGCCCGAAAACACAAACCGCAGCTATCCTTTGCCCCCGACGAGATTCAAAAACCCAATAAAACCGGACGCTTCAGCCTTTTAGACCAATCCATCGAAAGCATTATTCCCTATATCGACTGGACTTTCTTCTTCCAGGCATGGCGCATCACAGGTCGTTATCCCGACATTTTTGAGCATCCCGAAAAAGGAACAGAAGCCAAAAAAATCTTTGCCGATGCCCAGGTCATGCTCAAACAAATTGTGGAAGAGAAATGGCTCACCGTGAATGGGGTTTATGGCATTTTCAGAGCCAATAGCATCAACGAGCAAGTGGAGTTGTATGGAGATGAAAACCGTGAACAGGTTATAGAGAAGCTGGAGTTTTTGCGCAATCAGGACGAGAAGGAAACCCCCGACGAACCCAGCTTTAGCTTAGCCGATTTTATTGCTCCCAAAGCATCGGGAGTGGACGATTATGTTGGGCTTTTCGCCGTTACCGCAGGGTTGGGCATAGAGAGAAAGCTCGAAGAGTTTGCCCTCGACCACGACGACTACAACCAAATCATGCTCAAAATACTCGCCGACCGCCTGGCCGAAGCTTTTGCCGAATTGCTTCATCACCATGTGCGGCAGGAATTCTGGGGTTATGCGCCCAACGAGCACTTCGATTTGGAAAGCATTCTCAAGGAATCGTATCGCGGCATTCGTCCCGCACCAGGCTATCCGGCCTGCCCCGACCACAGCGAAAAAGTGAAAATCTTTAACCTGCTTCAGGCCGAACAGGAAGCCCAAATGCAGCTCACCGAAAGTTTTGCCATGTATCCAGCTGCATCGGTCAGTGGCTACTATTTTGCCCATCCCCAGAGTCGCTATTTTATGGTGAACAAGATTCAACCCGATCAAATAGAAGACTACGGCCAACGTAAAGGTTGGAAAGCGGAGGATTTTAGAAAGCTTCTCAACCAAAATATCTAGCCCGCAAACCATCAATCAACAAACCAAAAAAATTAAAAATTCAGAACCATGAAAGTTACAGACCATATTAAGAAATCGGACAAAACCCTTTTTTCGTTCGAGCTCCTGCCACCATTAAAGGGGGAACATTTCGATCATATCGAAGCCAAAATCAATCAGTTGCTGGAGTTTAACCCGGCCTATATCAACGTAACCTATCATCAGCAGGAGGTGGAATACGAGAATTTGAGCAATGGTTTGCTGAGGAAGCGCACCGTTAGAAAACGCCCCGGAACGGTGGGAATTTCTGCGGCCATACAGTACAAAACCCTCATCGATGTGGTGCCCCATTTAATCTGTGGCGGTTTCTCCAAAGAAGATACCGAGAATGCCCTCATCGACCTGCATTTTCTGGGTATCGACAATTTACTGCTCCTTCGTGGCGACCCACCCGCTACCCAGAAATATTTCAAACCCGAGCCCGACGGGCATGCCAATGCGGTGGATTTGGTGCGACAGGTGAAAAACATGAATCAGGGCATCTATTTAGACGAAAATCTGCAGAACAACCACCCGTCGAATTTTTGCATCGGAGTGGCCGGATATCCCGAAAAACATCCCGAAGCTCCCAACCAGAATACCGATT